>JANMJR010000453.1:0-14361 GCA_031371465.1 Pseudomonadota bacterium | reverse complement strand
GGCGAGCCCGGAACACAAACTCTGTGGATCGGCTTGCAGGGCTTGGATGACATCGTCACCATGTGGCGCGCAATGACTGATGCGACACAAAAGGCCGTGTCCGGCAGAATGGATTCTGGGTAAACATGAGCTCCCCCTGGGAGGGTTAGGGTGAGGGCGGCATGATCAAAATATAAATCTTCAAAAATTGAGTCACCCCGGTTCGAGGATAGAGACATGGAACAACGCATCGCAGTAGTCACCGGCGCCAATCGCGGCATTGGCCTTGAAATCAGCCGCCAGTTGGCGCAGCGCGCCATCCTCGTCGTGCTCACGGCGCGCAGCGCCGCCAAGGCGGCCACGGCGTGCCAAAAGCTGAAGGACGAAGGTCTGAATGTGGTGTACCACCTGTGCGACGTGACCGATGCGACGGCGGTGCGTATCCTGCGCGATTTCATCAAAAAAAATTATGGCGCTGCGGATATCTTGGTGAACAACGCCGGGGTTATGCTCGATCCCAAAGGCAGCGGCGCATCGGACATGAGTCCCGATGTGTTGCATGACACCATGGCGACCAACGTCTACGGCCCCGCCACGCTGTGCCGCGCCTTAGTGCCGCTGATGAAAGAAAAGGGCTATGGCCGCATCGTCAATCTCTCCAGCGGCCTCGGCCAACTGAGCGAAAGCGGTCGCAGCACACCGGCCTATCGCATTTCCAAAACCGCGCTGAATTCCTTCACGCGCACGCTGGCGGCGGAACTTTCCGACCAAAACATTTTGGTCAACGCCATGTGCCCCGGCTGGGTGAAAAGCGACATGGGCGGCCCGAATGCACCGCGCACGTTGGCGCAGGGCGCGGCAACCGCCGTGTGGCTCGCGACCTTACCTGACGGTAGCGCCAGCGGTGGATTTTTTCGCGACCAACAACCGCTTGCGTGGTGATCGTTTCTGTTGTGCGCTAACGGCGATCACCCTGCGAGCCAGTGCGGACGCGGCGTTCCATGTAAGTTCAGCGCGAATTCCCGACGTCTCAACGCGCGTCGCAAATTGCCTTCAAGCGCGAGCCGTTTCGCCACGTCGTCGTTTTTCGCGCGGTCGCCCTTCGCCGCCTGCGTTTGCCGAAAAGCGGAATCCGCATTGGGATTGCCGTACCGCGCCAATTCATCCATGACGACGCGAATCTTTTGCGTGATTGAAAAAGCGCGACTGGATAATTCGATCAGCGCGGTTCCTTCCTGCGCCAATCCCGCGCCCACTTGCTCGAGCATGAAATCCAGCACCCAGTCGACGGGTCGACTGACGGCCAGATCCGGGTAGCCGTAATGTCGGCGGAGGTGACGTCTGACGTCATGGCAGAACTTTTTTCGCTAGCGCGGCGAAGGCTTCACGCACCCCGGCGCCACTGCTGGCACTGGTTGAATAACAGTCGAAGCCCCGCGCGGGTTGCCGCACGCAAATCCTCGACAGTGACATCCCACTTCTCGACTAAATCGAGCTTATTAACCAATAACATCGCAAGCAGGGTTCCCAGCCAGGATTACACCGTGTCGCGCAGCCCACGGGCAACTGCTAAGGAAGCTCTGAATAAGTCCGATTTCATCATGATACTGCGTTGCGAACAAAAAATATCTCCTTACATATCATACATATGCTGCGTCGATATTTTTCGTTCGCGCCTTGTCTCATTTAGAACTCGAACTTATTCAGAGCTTCCCCAAAAGTCGGGCGCCGTGTGCCGTCGGCGACATAGATCACGCCACTCGCGCCCTGAGTGCGAGGCCCGCGCCCGCTAGTCCATGCAATGCAGCACTGCTGCCAATGTCGATACGTTGCCGTTTTTCCGGCCCAACCTTCCGGGGTCAGCCGCCGTCTGCCAGCCTGGCGACTGTTGCGAAGGGCCGATGATTTTCCAGTGCCCGCGCGGCACGTAGCAGCCGTGCATCTTGGTACTTCGCCGCTACGATTTGAAGCCCGATCGGCAGACCGGCGCAGGTCAAGCCGACTGGAACGGATGCGGCGGGCTGCTGCGTCAAGTTGAATGGATAGGTAAAAGGTGTCCAGTCGGTCCAGCGCGGCTGCGTCGCGGGGTCGGCGACGAGTTGCCCGGCGTCAAACGCTGGCAGTGGTAGCGTCGGCGTGATCAATAGATCATATTGGTCAAGAAATAGCCCCATCGCCACCGCATAGTGACCGCGCTCGACCGATGCCTGCACGGTATCCAACGCGCTGTAGTGCAACCCCTGTTCGGCGATCGCGCGAAAACCCGGGTCGAGCAATTCCCGTCGGGCCGGCGCCATTTGGCTCACCACATAAGCCGATGGCACGAACCAATGGCGATTGAAGATTTCGATCGGATCGGGGAGGCACGGATCGACTTCCTCGACCCGTGCGCCCAGTGCTGCAAATGTTTCCGCGGCGTTGCGGACGGCGGCAGCGACTTCCGGATCGACCTTCACGTAGCCGAGCGTTAGACTGTAGGCGATTCTCAGTCCTGCGACGCCTTCGTCGAGTCCGACTCGGTAGTCAACAGCATCGTGCGGAAGCGCGAGCCAGGCACGTGGATCGGGTTGCGACATGACGGTGAGCATCAGCGCCGCGTCGGCGACCGTGCGCGTCATGGGCCCCATGTGCGAGATCGTGCCGAACGTGCTGGGCGGATAGGCGGGTACGCGTCCGAACGTCGGCTTCAATCCGAATATTCCGCAGAACGCGGCGGGAATGCGAATCGAGCCGCCGCCATCGGAACCGATGTGCAACGGCCCCATGCCGAGCGCCGCGGCGACGGCGGCGCCGCTGCTCGGACCTCCGGCGGTCTTTGCGCAATTCCACGGATTGCGCGTCACGCCGCACAGTGGGCTGTCAGTTACGCCTTTCCAACCGAACTCGGGCGTGGTTGTCTTACCGAGGAACACCGCGCCCTGTTCCCGTAGCCGCGCCACGGCGGGGTGATCTTCAAACTACGGTTGATCGCGTACGACCGTGCGCGAGCCGCGCAGTGTCGGCCAACCTTTGGACCGATAGAGATCTTTGATCGTGGTCGGCACGCCGTCGACCAAGCCGTTGGGTTGACCTTTCTGCCAACGCGTCTCTGAAGCCTTCGCCATGTTTAGCGTGGTTTCAGCATCGCGCCAGCAGAACGCATTGAAGGTCGGATCGAGTGCATCGATTCGCGCGATACATGCGCGCGCCACGTCGACGGACGACAATGTTTTGCGCCGATAGGCCTCGACTAAGTCGAGCGCCGAGAAATCAGTCAGTCAAGTCGGTGCACTCAATTCAAATTTGTTCCGCGACGAGGCAACCCATAAGTGGATTACTGCCGCGCCGTGGTACCGCCATCGATGGTGAGGACGGTACCATTGCAATAGGACGATTCATCGCACGCGAGATACAAACAGCCATGGGCCATTTCCATCGCTGTCCCGGGCCGGCACATCGGCGTCAACGATTCCGCCACTTTGGGATCGTCAAAGAGATACAACACCGACGCCACCATGGGTGTCGCGATGAACCCCGGCGCGATACAGTTGGAGCGGATATTCTCTTTCGCGTAGCTCACGCAAAGCGAGCGCGTCAGGTTGATCAGGGCGCCTTTCGCCGCCGTGTAAGTGTGGGCGACCGGCAAACCTTGAAAGCCGGAAATGCTGGTGACATTGACGATGGCGCCGCCGCCGCGTTTGCGCAGTTCGGGAATCACCCGCCGACACATGAAGAAAGCGGAATCCAGATTGATACGCATGACTTCGCTCCAGGCTTCGGGCGTGGTGTTGACCACGTCACCCATGGTGCCGGGGCTTTTTTCCATCCAACTGTAACCCACGCCGGCGCTGTTGACCAAACAGTCGATACCGCCGTATTCGCCGAGTGCCGCGTTAACCGCCTTCTCCGCACCGCTGTCCTGCGCTAAATCCGCGGCGATAACGATTCCCTCGCCGCCGGATTTCTTGACCAGCGCCAAGGTTTCGTCCAAGTTCGCCTGGGTCCGCGAGACCCCGACCACCTTCGCGCCTTCCTTGGCGAATAACTCCATCGTAGCGCGGCCGACACCGCTGCCGGCGCCGGTAATAAGGACGACCTTATCTTGCATTCGTTTCATGGACTTTCCCCCTACTGATGTGGCGTTTTATGGGTTTCGATCGGCCTTACCAGCGAAAGTACATCGACGCTTCAAGAGCGATCGCGCTGGCCATTAATGTCTCTGATCTCGATACCGAGTACGCGATAACGATAAGACAGTGTACGCCTCGCTGTCAAACAATTCTGTCGAACAATCTTGACGCCCCCGTACCCCTTGGGTGTATATTCTTGCTTCGGAAGCAAGCATGATTTGGCGTTCGCCAAACACCATTATCTATCCGGAGGAGAATTCAGTGAGTCAGTATTTGTGGGATCAGAATAAGTACGGCGATGCCGAAGCTACTAAGATCACCAAGCTCTATCACACGGCGATTCGCGAGTTGGTGCGCAATAAGCTCGCCGCTGTCGGCGGCGATTGGTCGAGCTTTGTTTACGACAAGAGTTACGATCTCATCACCGCAAAAGATTTCGAAAAGATCGAGGTCGATGTGCTGGCCGCGGGCTATCGGTTCGATGTCTCGGCGGTGATCTCGCAGAAAGAAGCGCCGCATAAATACAAAGCCCTGGCCGGTCAAGACCAAGTGGAAGCCACCGGGGAAGTGAAAGACGGCAAAGTTCAAGTCGGCCAGGGCGACAATGTCGTGACCTATGCAAAGAATGTCACCGGCATTGCGCTCTACGTCCAAACGACCGAAGAAGTGATGGCGCTGATGATGAACGGCGTGCCACCTGACACGGTCGCCGTCATCGATGATTCCGGCGGCACTTTGACGGCGCCGATCCTGGAAGGCTTCAAGGCCGTTGTTTGTTTAGGCGGCACGGTGCGCTCGCACTTAGGCATTCTTTCTCGCGAGTACGGGATACCTTGTTTGATGAATTCCAAAGTGGCCGGCATTAAGAACGGCGATCGTTTGGAGCTCAATGTCACCGCGCCGGCGAAAACCGCGCAGGACTATCAACAAGGTGTAGAGAAAACCGCCGCAGTGTGGAAGTTGGTCTAAGGAGAATATGCCGTGCGCACCAGTCCCGTGAACTACGCTCAATTGCTCGAAACCAATAATCTCCTACAGATGTTTTCCGATGAGACCTATTGGCTCTGCGTTACTCGCACCACCCAGGAATCGAAATTATTTCCGGTGCCGTCTTACATGATGTTGTCCTACCTCAACGCCTATTATCGCTATCCGACCCTATTGCGCAAAATCGATGCGCGCATGAGCGCCGAGGAATGCGGAGATCGCGCGCGCCAGATGGGAACCAAGACCGACACCCTCACCATGGGCTGGACCCTGCCGGGCTTTTATCTGTGCGGTCGTGAATGGTTGATCAATATGGGTTTGCTGCGCCCGCAAGACGGCATTGAAGACTTGATGTATGTGATGGATTTCTGGAAGCGCGTGCAACTTTCTTATCACCGCAACGATGGCCACATCACCAACAAGGAATACGGCCATCGCAGCCAATTGTTGCCCGAGCGCCAGTTGCAAGTCTTCGAAGCGGACCTATTCGATTGCAAAGACGGCGACCCGCTGCACACGGCGGCGAATAAGTTCATGGCAACCTTGTCGCAATTTCAATTCTTATCCCATTGCGAATGTCGGATCGGCATCTGCAATCAGGGACCCTATAAGTTCGGCGAAGACCGGGAACTGATCGTGCGCGATTTCATGGATATAGGCGAGGGCGATTATCCTTGGCTCGATGGTGTCGCCAGCGACGTGCCGATCAATAATCTGACGGTTCCGATGGTGGTCAAGGACACGCATTTTTATCTGATGGACGACTGGGGCAGCTTTGAATCCAAGCCCGAGTTTCGCCAGGAGAATATTGTCGGAATCGGGCTTTATACCTCGGACCCATTGACCGAAGGCCGTATTCCGCTGTCGATGGATAGCCCCGAGGCGCTTACCAAACGCTTTAACGAATTGGCCGAAGTGATGTCTGTGGCGACCAGCAAATTGTGGAAACGCATCGCCGCTTGGTCGCGCGCGGAAATGTTGGAGGCCGGCGCGCTGGTGTACTTCAACATCCCAAAAGATCTCGCCCACATGGCCGGTGTGTACGAGCAATCGGATTGGATGGAAATCGATGAGCGCGCGGCGCGCTTTATTCCGCTGCTGAACGACGAATTCGGCCGCGATTGTTTAACCGAGTTGGTGGGCCTGGTGAGTTTGCCGAGCCAACAGACCAATGAATACACCATGGGCCAGCACCATAACGCGGCGAAGCGCATGTATTCGCCGATACCCTATGCGGTATTGAGCGAAGGCGATTACACGGCGGGGTCCGGACCGCTCTACCCCGGCACGTCGCTATTTAAGAAAACCGGCAAATGGCGCACCAGCAGAGGCTTGCTGACGCAGGACGAGTACAACGCGGCGGTGCGCGCCTTCACGCCGAAATCCTGTTCGAACGAGTATCGCCATATCGATGACTTCTGGGTGAAATACAACTCGAATTCCAAAGCGGCGAATGAGCTTTACCAGCTCACGCAAGAAAATTCGCGCCGTCTGAAGGGCAAAGGCGCGGGGTTGAAGCGCGCCGACATCCAAAAGTTGCGCGGGGTCTAGGGAAACAATGCAAATAGGTGAAATGATCCGAACCGCTGGCCGGCGGTTCGGTGATGCGCCCGCCATCGTGTGCGAAGCGCAAACCACGTCGTTTAAAGCCTTCGACGAAGCGACCGATCGGCTCGGCAATGGCTTGTTACAGCTCGGCTTGGCTCCTGGGGATCGTGTCGCCGTCATGCTTAATAACAGCATCGAATGTTTGGTCGCGTATTATGCCTTGGCGAAGTCGGGGTTGATTCGCGTGCCGCTTAATCTGCGCGAGACGGCAAAAGAGCACGAATATAAGATGCGCTACTCCGGCGCGCGGGCGTTGATTCATGCCGAAGGCGTGAAGCTCGACGCGGAAATTCAAATCGACCCGCAGCGACTTGCGCGCATCATCCGCGATGCGTCCGCTGTGCCGTGCAAAATTGATCGCGAACTCGAAGCACCATTGCGCTTGGGTTTTACCGGCGGTACAACGGGCAAGCCGAAAGCGGTGACATTGACGACCCGCGGCGAAATCGCCGAGATTGCAAATTTCATGATCGATTTATTGCCGGATCTGAGCGCGCAAGATGTGATGCTGCACGCCGCGCCGATTGCGCACGCCAGTGGCGCTTTTTTTCTGCCGCATCTGCTGCGCGGTGCGAAACAGATTATCATGCCCAAATTCGACGCGCTGCAGTTCCTCACATTAGCCGAGCGAGAAAAAGCGACGGTGACATTCATCGTGCCGACCATGCTGGCGATGATACTTGAGCAAGCGAATGTAACGAGCGCAAAACTTAACTTTCGCCGCCTCTGTTACGGCGCCGCGCCGATTGCGCCGGCCTTAATGCAGCGTGGCATTACCGCCTTCGGCAACGTGTTCGCGCAAACCTACGGCCAAGCGGAATCGCCGATGGTGATCACTTGTTTGAAACCCGAGGAGCACGATCGTATCGGTTCCTGTGGTCGGCCCTATAGCTTCGTGGAAGTAAAAATCGTCGACGACAAAGGTCGCGATGTTGCAACCGGCGAGCCCGGTGAGATCGTCTGTCGCGGCCTGCAACTCATGTCCCATTACTGGGAACGCCCGGCTGAAACTGCGACGGCTATGCGCGACGGCTGGCTGCACACCGGCGACATCGGCCGCATGGACGAAGACGGATTTTTCTACATCGTCGATCGCAAGAACGACATGTTGATCAGCGGCGGTTACAACGTTTATCCGCGCGAAGTCGAAGATGTGTTGCTCGCCGTTCCCGGCGTGGTGGAAGCAGCGGTAATCGGATTACCCGACGAGAAATGGGGCGACCGCGTCTATGCGGTGGTCAGCGGCAGGCCAGGACTTAAGCAGGACGCGGTTCTTCAGGCATGTGCTGGGCAGTTGGCCGGCTACAAACAGCCCAAGGAAATCGAGATTTGGGACGAATTGCCAAAAAGCGCGGCTGGAAAAATACTGCGCCGCGAAGTGCGCGATCGGGTGATCGCAAAAATAAATGAACTGAAATTTTGACGAAGATGATGGATAAATTTTTAGCGATGCATGGTCTCGCGATTAAAAAATTCGGCAGTGCCGCGGCCGTAGCCGATGCGTTGAGCGGCGCCGAATCCGAGGTGCAAGCCTGGCTCGATCAAGCGGTGCGTGAGGGGCTGGCGATGGCGGCGAAGGGGGCGTTCATGCTCACGCCAAAAGGGCAGCAAGCGCTTGCGGCGGACTATCCGACGCAGTTTGTGACGCTACGCAACAACACCGCATTTGTCGCGGGCTATGGCAAGTTTGAAATCATTAACAACGAACTTAAACAACTCATCACCGATTGGCAAACCATGATGGTTGCGGGCGAGACGGTACCGAACGATCATTCGAACGCCGAGCAC
This sequence comes from Pseudomonadota bacterium, assembly GCA_031371465.1. Classification (GTDB taxonomy): domain Bacteria; phylum Pseudomonadota; class Gammaproteobacteria; order Burkholderiales; family JALYOK01; genus JALYOK01. The sequence continues at coordinate 5,890 of JANMJR010000453.1, read as the reverse complement.
GACGAGAAAATTATCGCGCAACTGGGTGACCTGCACGAGCGCGCCGAGCCCATGCTCGTCGCATTAACGACCGCGCTGCCGCGCTTGTTGCGCTATAGCGCCAGGCTTTCGGCCGCGCTGGATAAGGCGGAGAACGGCGAGATCAATTTCGTCAGCGGCGCGAAAATCGATTCTTATCACACTGTGTGGTTCGAGTTGCACGAGGATTTGTTGCGCATACTCGATCGTAAGCGCGATGATTAAGGCCTTGCCCTATCGTTGCTGTGGGGACGGTAGGGTGGATCAAAGCGCCGAGCGCTGGATCCACCAGGCAACCTGCAACAAAAAGCGGCGTATGGCCTGCGTGGTGGATCCGCTTCGCTTGATCCACCCTACCTCCTCTAGGGTCATCGCGAGGAGCCCGGAGGGCGGGGTGGCCTCGGGCTACGATGCGGCGATCTTAGCTGCGATTGATAAACCGAAAGCCAGATTGCTTCGCGGTACTCGCAATGACGGACGATGTGGCGTGGCGTCATTAGCCTATGGCTGACATGATCGCCCAAGGCTCCCATTTTGTCGTTCGACTCGATGGCAGGTCGCTGCCATCGAAGCAGTTGATCGGCGGCAAAGCTTGGAGCGTCGCGCGCATGCAAGCGCTTGGCCTTCCCGTGCCGCCTGCGTTTGTTATCACCACGCAAGCGTGCCGACATTATCTCGCTTGCGGTCAATCCCACGAGGGTCTTATCGACGAGGTGATCGACGGCATTCGCTATCTGGAAAAAATATTGAATCGCGAGTTCGGCGGCAACCAGCTTCCGTTATTGGTGTCGGTGCGCTCCGGCGCGCCGATCAGCATGCCGGGCATGATGGATACCGTACTGAACCTCGGCATGAACGATGACACTGAACGCGCTCTGGCGACCGAGAGCGGCGATGCGCTGTTTGCGCGCGATAACCATCGGCGCTTTTTGGAACTCTACGCGCGCATTGTATTGCGCGCCACTATTGACGCGTTACCGGCGGACGGATCGCCCGTTGCATGGCGAAAGATAATCTCCGCGGCGGGTAACGGCGCCGTACCCGATTCGCCGATCGAGCAACTCAATGCGGCGATTCACGCGGTATTCGATTCCTGGAATAGCCGGCGCGCAAAAAAATACCGCGCCCATCACGGCATTGCCGACGACCTGGGAACCGCCGTAACCGTGCAAGCCATGGTGTTCGGTAACGGTGATGCGCGTTCCGGGACTGGCGTGTTGTTCTCGCGCAATCCGCTCAGCGGTGAAAACAAAGTCTACGGCGAGTACCTCGCGCAAGCACAAGGCGAAGACGTCGTGTCCGGTTCGCATACGCCGGCGCCATTGGAAAAATTGGCGGCTCTGATGCCCGTGCTGCATGCTCAATTGCTGAGCGCCGCGACAACGCTTGAGAACGAAAACGGCGACGTGCAAGATATCGAATTCACGGTCGAGCGCGGGACACTTTATCTGCTGCAATCGCGCGCCGCAAAGCGCGCGCCGCAGGCCGCGCTGCGTATCGCAATCGACAAAGTCGCCGCTCGACAATGGTCGGTAGAACAAGCATTGGCGCGGGTCTCAGCCGAGCAGGTGCGTACGATTTTGCGTCCGCGATTGGTCAACGATGCCGGCCTGGCGAACGTGCGAGCGATTGCGCAAGGCGAAGCGGCGAGCCCCGGCGTAGGCGTGGGCATCGTCGTAACCAGCGCCGAAGAAGCGGAGAAGCTCGTGGCGCAAGGTGAGCGTGTGATATTGATGCGTCCGACGACCAGCCCCGAAGATGTTCACGGCATGTTGGTCGCCGCCGGCGTCGTCACGGAACGCGGCGGATCCACCAGCCATGCTGCTGTCGTGAGCCGCCAATTGGGCGTGCCCTGTGTGGTGGGATGCGGTGACGGCGCATTGTCCGGTCTGGCGGGAAAAAGGGTAACGGTTGATGGCGCCCACGGGAAAGTCTACGCGGGTGCGCTGGCGGTCGAGCATCCCGACGAGGACAGTGATCCGAATCTACAACAGCTTCGCACCTGGGCGCTGGCGCATTCGCCGCTGCGCGTGTTGCGACTGGGGCAAGGGATTCCGGCGGATGCGGCGGATCTGGACGCGATGGCCGATGGCGATGACGTTAAGAATATGTGCGATCACTTGCGCGGACGGCGCGGCGCCGTCGGCGCGGTGTTGAATACCGACGAAGGGGTTCGCGCAGCGCTGGAAGCCGGGGTCGAATTTATTGTGGTTCGGCACGAGTTGCCGGCGCTGTTGGCCGCGTGTGCCGCCGACGCGGAACGAATGAAAGCCTAGTCTAGGGAGCTCCGATGGCCGTAAGTAACGAAGATGTAAAAAACCTCATCAAGATTTTCGAGCAATCGGACTGGCAAGAAATGCGCTTGGAAGTCGAAGGGCTGAAGCTTCTGGTATCCAAATCCGGCGAGGTAGCGCGCGCCACGAACGCGCCGCTCGCTGTGCTTTCCGGCACGGCGCAATCCGCCGCGGCGCCCAGCGCACTCGTGGCGCCTGCGCCACTGGCATTGTCAGCCAACCAAACCTTGATTAAGGCGCCCAACCTCGGCGCGTTCTGGCGCCAGCCGAAACCGGGGGCGCCGGCCTACATCGAAATCGGCCAGACCATCGATGAAGACACGACTGTTGCGCTGATCGAAGTAATGAAATTATTCACGCCGGTGAAGGCGGGCATGCGCGGCAAGATCGTGCGCTGTCTGGCGCAAGACGGCCAAATGGTGGAGTACGACATGCCCTTGTTCGTGGTGGAAAAGAGTTAGCGATACTTCGATTTCATGGCGCAACTCAAACGGGTTTTGGTGGCCAATCGCGGCGAGATCGCGGTGCGGGTAATACGTGCTTGTGAAGCGCTGGGCATCGAAACCGTGCTCGCGATGTCCGCCGCGGATCGCGATACGCTCGGCGCAAAGCTTGCGACTCGCGCCGTCTGCGTTGGTCCGGCGCCTTCGGCGCAAAGTTATTTAAACGCCAACCTCATCGCGCAAGCCGCGCTGAGCACGGGTTGCGACGCCATTCACCCCGGCTATGGATTTTTGTCGGAGAAGTATGAACTCGCCAAGGTGTGCGAGGACAACGCGATTATTTTCGTTGGCCCCGCGGCGGATTCCCTGCGCAAAGTAGGCGATAAATTGATTGCCCGCAGCATGGCGGCAGAAGCCGGTGTGCCGATCGTGCCCGGTTCGCAGCGGGTAGAAAGTGCGCAGCATGCGGCGCAAACCGCACAGGGGATTGGCTATCCGATCATGCTCAAAGCCGCGGCCGGTGGCGGTGGGCGCGGTGTATTCGTCGCAGCGAATCCAGCGGAAATTCATACCTCGTTCGAGCGCGCCTCCGCGGAAGCGCGCGCCGCATTCGGCGATGGCTCGCTTTATATGGAGCGTTACATCGGCAACGCGCGCCACATCGAAGTCCAGGTGCTGGGCGACAGCCATGGCAATGCGCTGCATTTGGGAGAGCGCGATTGCTCCATTCAGCGCCGCTATCAGAAAGTGATCGAGGAAGGCCCGGCGACCCTATTGACGCAGGCAATTCGCAACCAGTTGCACGAGGCGGCGCTGCGTTTGGTGAAGCATCTGAACTATCGAAACGCCGGTACGGTGGAGTTTCTCTATGACGCCGATCGTCAGGAATTTTTCTTCATCGAAATGAACGCCCGAGTGCAAGTGGAACACCCGGTCAGCGAGTTGATCACCGGCGTGGATATCGTGCAGGAACAATTGCGAATCGCGGCGGGCGAGACCTTATCGCTTAAACAAAACGACATCAAAGTTAAGGGTCACGCGATCGAGTGCCGCATCAATGCGGAATCGCCGGAGAATGATTTCATGCCGCGACCCGGGCGCATCACTCATTGGCAGCCACCGCAGGGTGAAGGCATTCGCTTGGATAGTCATTGTTACGCCGGTTACCTGGTGCCGCCGTACTACGATTCCATGATCGCGAAACTCCTAGTGCTGGGCAGCGATCGCCCGGCCGCGATACGTCGCATGGGAGAAGCGCTTGAGCAGTTTCGCATCGACGGCATTGCAACCAATATCGAATTTCATAAAGCGGTTCTGGCGGATGAAGAATATAGGGCGGGCCGCGTCAATACTAAATGGCTGGAGAATGGCTTCCTGCCTAGGTTCCGGAAGGGGTTGCAGTAGTGGCGAAAGTTGAGATCATCGATCAAACCATGCGCGACGGGCAGCAGAGCCTCTGGGGTATGCAAATGCGCGCAGGCATGGCGTTGCCGGTCACACCGCTGATCGACAAGGTGGGTTACGACGTGGTCGATCTGGTCGGCAGCTCCATGTTCGAGATCATGGTCAGGAACTTCGCCGAAGATCCGTGGGAAGGTTTGGATCTCATCATCCAGTCCATGCCGAATAGCCGCGTTCGCGCCGGGCTGCGCAACACCGGCATCATATCCATGTCGGTCACGCCGGATGTGCTGATGGATCTCTGGATCCAGCGTCTCGCCGTTCACGGTGTGCGCAGTTTTTGGATCTACGATGTATTGCATTGGAATGTGGACAAAACTCATCGTCTGGCCAAAGTCGCGAAGCAGTTCGATGCGCAAGTGGTTGCCGCGTTGATGTATACCGTTAGCCCGGTTCATACCGACGAGTTCTATGCCAATAAGGCCCATCTATTATCCAATAGTCCTAATGTAGATCGGCTCATCATTTACGACACGGCTGGAGTACTTACCGCGGAACGCGCACGTACGCTGATTCCGACCGTCCAAAAACATTGCAACGGCAAGCAACTGGAGATTCATTGCCACAACGTGGTCGGCATCGCACAGATCACTTACTTAGAAGCTGTCAAGCTTGGTGTGAACATCATCCATACCTGTAGCAGGCCTCTCGCGAACGGCGCCTCGTTACCGTCGGTGGAGATGATGCTAAGAAATCTAAAACTCGCAGGACATGAAACACGTTTGAACGAATCTTTATTGAAGCCGATCGCCGATCACTTCGAGCGCGTTGGCAAAACCGCAGGCTATCCACTCGGCGTGCCGAACGAATACGACCTATGGGTGTTTGAACACCAAGTTCCGGGTGGCATGACCGGTACGTTAAAAAATCAGTTGGCGCAAAATGGCATGGCGCACCGCCTCGATGAAGTACTGCATGAAGTGGCCAATGTGCGCCGCGACCTGGGTTACCCCGGCATGGCGACACCGTTCTCGCAACTGGTCGGCGTACTAGCGGTGATGAATGTGGTGACGGGAAAGCGCTACTCGGTCATTCCCGATGAAGTCATTCAATACGCCTGCGGGCACTACGGCCAGCCGGTTGCGCCGATCGACGGCAACACGCTGGATAAGATATTGAGCGCGCCGCGCGCCAAAGAAATTCAAGCCACGCCACCACCACAGCCGAGCTTGAAAGAATTGCGGCAGCAGTTCGGCAACGTGTCAGATGATGAGTTGATTTTGCGCTACCTCATCGCGGCGCCGTTCATCGAGAAAATGAAACAAGCCGGGCCGGTGCGGCGCGATTCTCCGCAATTCAAATCATCGCAACTGGAGCGGGTTAGGGAAATGACGACGGCAAGTGCGGCGCGTATGCTGGAGCTTGAGAGCGAGGGATTGTCAGTGAGCTTACGGCGATGATGGCGGCGAGTTATATCACCCCCGCCTTTCATAAAGGAGGGCCGGGGAGGATTTCAGTGACTCTAAAGTACCGATCAAAGTTAAAACAGATATCGCGCAACCTCAGATCTAATCAGACCGACGCTGAACAATTGTTATGGTCAAGACTCAGACGCCGGCAGATAGAGGGCGTCCAGTTTTATCGCCAGCGCCCAATTGGGCGGTATGTTGTCGATTTTTATGCGCCAACGGCAAAGTTGGTCATCGAAGTCGACGGTGGGCAACACTATGAGGT
>JANMJR010000437.1:0-1970 GCA_031371465.1 Pseudomonadota bacterium | reverse complement strand
GGTACATTCGACGGCGCGGTGCGGTAAAATAGTGCCTTCAATACCGTCTTACCCAATCAACTTGAACCCACCCATCCGCCGGCGAATTTTGGTGGCCCGACATTCTCGCCCATGAATTCCAGCGCACTCGTCCTTTTTTCCGGCGGTCAGGATTCGACGACGTGCCTTGCGTGGGCGCTGTCGCGCTATGAACGCGTCGAGACGGTCGGCTTTGACTATGGTCAGCGCCATGGCGTGGAGCTTGATTGTCGCGCGCCCGTTATTGCTCGTATGAAGACCGCATTTTCTCAGTGGACAGCCAAAATCGGCGACGATCAAGTCCTTAAACTTGATTTGCTCAAAGCCATCAGCGATACGGCACTGACGCGAGATGTCGCCATCGAAATGAATGCCAGCGGTTTACCGAATACTTTTGTGCCGGGCCGCAACATTTTGTTTCTGACGATCGCTGCGGCGATTGCCTACCGGCGTGGTATCGGCAGCTTGGTGACGGGTGTATGCGAAACGGATTATTCCGGCTATCCCGATTGCCGCGACGATTTTGTGAAGGCGATGCAAGTGACTTTGAATCTTGGCATGGCGCAGCGCTTCAATCTTGAAACGCCGTTGATGTGGATCGACAAAGCGTCGACTTGGCGCATGGCGCAGGATCTGGGCGGGCAGGCGTTGCTCGATATTATTCGCGAAGAAACCCACACCTGTTATTTGGGCGATCGCAGTCAACGCCATGACTGGGGATACGGCTGCGGCGCCTGCCCGGCGTGCGAGTTGCGCAAGAACGGTTACGAAAAATTTACCGCTAGCCCGTGACATATCCATTCCATACGTATAGGTGATCTCGGAATGCCGCGCCAGCGCTGACCGAGCGCACTGTATCGGTAGTTGGTGACGCCGCGTATACCGCCTCACCCTACGTATCATTGCGCCTTGATACGAGATGCGATATAATCAACGCATCACAACATCGTGTCATCATTTGTAAGAGGGGCGCAGTGAGAACCACATTAGATATCGACGACGACGTGTTGGCAGCGGCCAAAGAACTTGCCCGGCAAAAACATTTATCCGCGGGCCAAGTGGTCTCGCAGTTGCTAAGGAAGGTGCTCACAGGCCGGACTGAAAACACGCCGCAAGACGCAGATTCGACCAAACACTCTGTCGCCGGGTTTCGCCCGTTTCCGGCGGGCAAAGCCGTCGTAACCAACGAGGCTGTTAATCGCCTGCGCGATGCTGAAGGCCTGTAGTGCGAGCACTATTGGATGTAAATGTGCTGATCGCGTTGCTGGATGGCAGTTACCTCCATCACGGTTTGGTAACGGGCTGGCTTGCAAACAATCTTGATGCGGGCTGGGCATCATGCCCCATTACGCAAAACGGGTGTATTCGCATCCTGTCGCAGCCGGGTTATCCCAACCCAGTCCCTGTTGCGCAGGTTGCTGAACGACTCGCCGAAGCCACCCGCCATTCGTCGCATTTATTCTGGCCTGACGCTATCAGCTTATTGCATCCGGACTACCTCCAGTGGGACAAAATATTGAGTTCACGGCAGGTAACGGATGTCTATTTGCTGGCACTCGCGGTCCAGCAAAACGGCTGTTTCGTGACGTTGGATCGAGGTATTCCGCTCGCGGCCGTTGCGGGCGCACAGCCGCGGCACCTTGCGATACTTTCGTAATTTTAAGGAAGAGCGTGAAGAGGTCAAAGCGCAGGTCTGTGTTTAATCATAACCAATGACATATTCCGTCAAAGAAATTTTCTACACCTTGCAAGGCGAGGGCGCGAATACCGGTCGTCCCGCAGTGTTTTGCCGCTTCGCCGGATGTAACTTGTGGTCCGGCGTGGAAAAAGATCGAGCGGCTGCGGTTTGTAATTTCTGCGATACGGATTTTGTCGGCGCCGATGGTGACGGCGGCGGAAAATTCTCCGATGCGCCGTCATTGGCCTCTGCTGTAGCGCGCGCGTGGCGCGGC
>JANMJR010000411.1:0-2866 GCA_031371465.1 Pseudomonadota bacterium | reverse complement strand
CAAAGACTATGCGTGACTTAGCGTCCCCTTAGTGACCTTCGGCAGTGTGAAATAGGTCGTGCGTCGCCATGACTTGCAGGCAACCGCCGCCGGAATAACTCTTGGGATGTGGGTATTTCGCAGGAAGGTAGCGCGCGTGCGGCGGTGATTGAGGTTGCTATCATAACTGCCACACGCTATCATATGGCTATCAAAAGATCGGGGTGATAGCAAATGGCTGCTGTAACGGTTAGAAATTTGCCTGATGAAACATTGCGTGCACTTAAACAGCGTGCCGCGCGAGGCGGACGTAGCACGGAGGCGGAAATCCGCGCCATTCTTGAGCAAGTGGTTCGCCCGCAAGTTGGTCTGGGATCTGCGCTCGCGCAGATCGGCCGTGAGATCGGCGGCGTGGATTTAACCGTGAAACGTAAGCGCAGTCCAATCAAACCCGCACAGTTCGAGTCATGATCGTTCTTGACACGAACATCGTGTCCGAACCGCTCAAGCCGAAACCCGACCCCGAGGTGTTGGCGTGGCTGGACCGCCAAGCACCGGAAACACTGTATCTGACCACGATCAGCCTTGCCGAACTTTCGGCTGGGGTCGAAATTCTACTCGTCGGCAAACTGCGCGCGGCATTGCAGCACGCGGTGGGGGCGCAAGTGCTGTCTTTGTTTCAGGGTCGTGTGTTAGGCTTTGATCACGACGCGGCCCTTGCGTTTGGCCGTATTGCCGCCAAAGCTCAGGCGGCCGGGAATCCGATCGATTTTGCCGATTGCGCCATTGCTGCGATTGCAACGACACACCGTTTTATACTTGCGACCCGCAATGCGCGTGACTTTAAAGGTACAGGCGTGGAGTTGCTCAATCCCTGGTCTTTCTAGGGAATAATCAGAGCTTCCCTAGAGAATTACCGCAGGGCGCGGGCAAGCAGACTTCCCAAGAGATGATTGCTGAATCGTCCGGCACGTCCATCAGATCACGAATAAACTATGTCACCTTAAAGTAAGACCAAATTGTCTCGGTGAATTAGCTCGAATTCGTCGACATAGCCCAATATCGCTTCAATCTCGCTGCTCGGCTTGCGCAAAATCTTGCGCGTTTCTTCCGCGCTGTAGTTGATCAAACCGCGTGCGATTTCGTTGCCATTCGCATCGATGCACGCGACCACGGCGCCGCGTTCGAACTCGCCGGAAAGTTCCGTCGCGCCGATCGGCAGCAGGCTTTTACCTTCTTGTGCGAGTGCCTTTACTGCCCCCGCATCTAACGAAATTCTTCCGCGCACTTGCAAATGATCGGCGAGCCATTGTTTGCGCGCGGCCAGCGTTGGCGTTTCCGCCAGCAAGGTGGTGCCGATGGCTTCGCCTTGGGCGAGGCGCAGCAATACATTGGGTTCACGACCCGAAACAATCACCGTGTGGGCGCCGCTGCGCGCGGCGCGTTTAGCGGCGATGATTTTCGTTAACATGCCGCCACGGCTGAGGTGGCTGGCGGCGCCGCCCGCCATGCGTTCCAATTCCGGCGCGCCGGCTTTGGCTTCGCGAATCAAGGTCGCGCTGGAGTCTCTACGGGGATCGGCGGTATAGAGGCCGGCTTGATCGGTGAGGATGATCATGGCGTCGGCCTCGATCAAATTGGTGACCAGCGCGCCGAGGGTATCGTTATCGCCGAACTTGATTTCGTCGGTGACGACAGTGTCATTTTCGTTGATGACGGGAATGACGTTTAATTCCAGTAACGTGCGCAAGGTTGAGCGCGCGTTGAGGTAGCGTTTGCGTTCCGCCAAATCGTCGTGGGTCAGCAGAATTTGCGCGGTGGCGAGCCCATGCTCGCGAAAACACGACTCGTAAACTTGCACCAAACCCATCTGTCCGACGGCGGCGGCGGCTTGAAGTTCGTGCACCGCGTGGGGCCGCCGCTTCCAGCCTAAACGCTGCAAGCCTTCGGCGATGGCGCCGCTGGAGACCAGCAAGACCTGTTTGCCTAGGCCCTTCAATTCGGCGATTTGCGCGACCCAGCCGGCGATAGCCGTTCGGTCAAGGCCCGCGCCGTCATTGGTCAACAGGCTGCTGCCAATTTTGACGACGATGCATCTCGACTGTTTGACGACCTCGGTCATTCGTCTGCGGCCGAGTCCAACTCGGGTCTTTTGGTTTGATCCAAATGATCCATGATGGCGTAGGTGAGCGCTTTGCAACCCGCGCCGGTCAGCGCCGAGATAGTAAAGCACGGTGCTTTGTAGCCCAGGGACTCCTGGATTTTTTTCGTTTGTTTGGCGGCTTCTGCGTCGTCGAGCATGTCGACTTTGTTCAGCACCAGCCAACGGGCTTTTTTAAATAGTTCTTCGTTGTATTTTTTTAGCTCGCCGATGATGGCTTTGCCTTCGACGCTCGGATCGGAGGCTTCGTCGAGCGGCGCCATGTCGATGATGTGCAGCAACAACCGGGTGCGCTGCAAATGGCGCAGAAATTGGTGACCGAGGCCGGCGCCTTCCGCCGCGCCTTCGATCAGGCCGGGAATGTCGGCGATGACGAAGCTGCGGTTTTCATCGACCCGCACCACGCCCAAATTAGGATGCAATGTCGTGAACGGATAGCCGGCGACTTTCGGCCGCGCGGCGGAGACGGCGCGGATGAACGTCGATTTACCGGCGTTCGGCATGCCGAGCAGGCCGACGTCGGCCAAAACTTTCAATTCGAGCTTGAGTTCTCTTTGCTCGCCCGGTTCGCCCGTCGTGAATTGACGCGGCGCGCGGTTGGTGCTGGATTTGAAATGAATATTGCCGAGGCCGCCCTTGCCGCCTTTTGCGATCAGAGCCCGCTCCCCGTGCGTGGCCAAATCGACAATGAGTTCACCGGTTTCCTTGTCGCTAAAAACAGTGCCG
>JANMJR010000378.1:0-6503 GCA_031371465.1 Pseudomonadota bacterium | reverse complement strand
CCTCGTGGGGCCAGGTGGAAATCAAGTAGTAATTGAGCGCCGGCCGACAACTGGCGCAACCGTTCGGCGTGTGCCAATTGAGCATCTGCATGGTCTGGGAAATGGATGTGAGATGCTCGGCGCGAATCGCCTGGCGCACCTCGCCATGGGTGCGGTCGGTACAACCGCACATCGCTTTGGTTTTTGGCGCCGCGGAATAGTCACCACCGGCGACGAACATCAACAACTGCTCCACCAAACCGGTACACGAACCGCACGATGACGATGCCTTGGTGTGTTTGCGCACTTCATCCAACGTGAACAAACCCTTCTCTTTAATCGCTTTGACGATGGCGCCTTTACACACGCCATTGCAACCGCACACTTCCATCTCGTCGGTCATGGCCACGGCTTTGTTTTGGCCGAGGTGGCCCGTGTCGCCAAGATTGCTTTCGCCGAACATCAAATGATCGCGAATCTCGTTAATCTTTTTACCTTCGCGGATCAGCTTGAAATACCACGCGCCGTCCACGGTATCGCCGTACAACACGCCACCCACTAGCGTGTCGTTGCGAATGACGAGTTTTTTGTAGACGCCGCCGACGGTATCGGTCAGCAAAATTTCTTCGGTGTCGTCTCCGCCATTGAATTCACCCGCCGAAAATAAATCGATGCCGGTGACCTTGAGTTTGGTCGAGGTCACGGAGCCGGCGTAACGGCCAATGCCCATTAGCGCTAAATGATTCGCCGCCACTTTCGCCATCTCGAACAGCGGCGCCACCAGACCATAGGCGATGCCGCGATGGTTCACGCATTCGCCCACGGCGTAGATGCGCGGATCGAAAGTCTGCATTGTGTCGTTGACGACGATGCCGCGGTTGCAATGCAGCCCAGAGGCTTCCGCCAATTCCGTGTTGGGGCGAATGCCCACCGCCATCACGACCAGTTCGGCGGGTAACTCTACTCCGTCTTTGAAACGTATCGCGCGAACTACGCCATCGCCATCGCCGAGAATCGCTTCGGTCTGGGTTTCGAGCATGAACTTCAGGCCACGTTGCTCCAGCGACTTTTGCAACAATTTGCCGGCGGATTTGTCCAGTTGCCGCTCCATCAGCCACGGCATCAGGTGCACCACGGTTACCTCCATGCCGCGCAACATCAAGCCGTTCGCCGCTTCCAGGCCAAGCAAGCCGCCGCCGATGACGATCGCGTGTTTCGCTGTGGCCGACACTTCGATCATGCGATTAGTATCGTGGATATCGCGATAGCTAATGACGTTCGTGAGATCACGTCCCGGCACAGGGAGCATGAACGGATTGGAACCCGTGGCCAGCAATAAGCGATCATAGGGCGCAGTCGTGCCATCTTCGGCGATCACCAGGCGATTGACGCGGTCGATACGGGCGATCTTCTTACCCAGATGCAGCGTGATATTGTTGGCTTCGTACCAATCGACATCGTTCAACATGATGTCTTTAATGGTCTGTTCACCGGCGAGCACGGGCGACAACAAAATGCGATTGTAGTTAGCGTACGGTTCCGCGCCGAACACCGTGATGTGGTATTGCTCCGGCGCGATCTTGAGCATTTCCTCCAGCGTGCGAACCCCTGCCATGCCGTTGCCCACCATCACTAAATTCATTTTCTTCATGCGCTTGATAGGCTCCAAATCAATTTCAACGTTGTCTCGGGCAAAAATTAGTCATACCTCTGAATCAATGTAGCAAGATCAATGCCACCAAACATCGCGCCGTGCGCATCGGCGAAAAGCCTACGTTTCATGGAGTAAGGCCGGATGCGTGAATTGAAGGCAATGCGACCGGATGTTGCAATGCGTCAAACTAGTGCGCGCAGCATCGTAAGCGCACCACTACCGCGCGCCAGGTTCGGCGTCACGCACTAAATTGTGGAAGCCGCAAACCCTGGCCCTCAATACACGATTCTCCTAAGAAACGGCTCGCCATGATGGGCTAAAACCATGACGAAAAAATGAAGTGGCACATGGCTTGCTAAATTGTAATCACCATGTAACTTTAGGATGCCTCATGAATAAATCATTCTGGAAGGCCGGTCATCCGCCGACCTTACTCGCGGCATTTTTGTATTTCGATTTAAGCTTCATGGTCTGGGTTGTGCTCGGACCGCTCGGCGTACAGATTGCCAAAGATCTTGATCTCAACGCCGCGCAAAAAGGTCTAATGGTGGCGACCCCGGTGCTCGCAGGCGCGCTGCTGCGCCTGGTCATGGGCATACTGGTCGATCATCTGAAACCGAAAATGGCCGGCGCAATTGGCCAGGTCATCGTCATTGTCGCGCTGGCGATCGCCTGGTATTTCGGCATTCATAGCTATTCGCAAGTGCTCACGCTGGGTATTTTTCTGGGTGTCGCCGGCGCCTCGTTTGCCGTCGCTTTGCCGCTTGCATCGCGCTGGTATCCGCCGCAACATCAAGGCACAGCGCTGGGCATTGCCGGTGCGGGAAATTCCGGCACCGTATTGGCGGCCTTATTCGCACCCTCGCTCGCCGTCGCGTTCGGCTGGAACAGCGTTATCGGCCTCGCGGCGATTCCGCTGGCGATCGTTTTCGTGTTTTATATGCTCGTCGCCAAAGACAGCCCTGACTGCCCGCCCGCGAAATCCCTCCGCGAATATTTAAAAGTGCTGCGCGACAAAGACGCCTGGTGGTTCATGTTTTTTTACAGCGTGACCTTCGGTGGCTTCGTCGGCTTGGCCTCGTCTTTGACCATTTATTTCAATACCCAATATGGCCTCTCGCCCGTTGTCGCAGGCTACTTCACTGCCGCTTGTGTATTCATGGGCTCGATGATGCGTCCCCTTGGCGGCTGGCTCGCCGATCGCATCGGCGGCATTAAATCCTTGAGCGTGATGTATGTCATTGCAGCCTCGTTCCTTGTGCTGGTGAGCTTCGGCCTGCCCGCCGCGTGGATGGCGTTGATCGCGTTCATGTTCGCCATGTGGGCGCTGGGCATGGGCAACGGCGCGGTGTTTCAATTGGTGCCGCAGCGCTTCCGTAAAGAAATCGGCGTGATGACGGGCATGGTCGGCATGGCGGGCGGCATCGGCGGATTTTATCTCGCGTCGAGTCTGGGCTATTCAAAACAAATCACCGGAAGTTACCAACTCGGATTTCTCATCTTCGCTGCGCTGGCAATGTTGGCCCTGGGCGGATTAACCACCGTTAAGACGCGCTGGCGCACGACCTGGGGCGCGGCCCATGTGAGTGCGGCGCGGATTTGATGGCCTGGACGCCGCGCCCAGCTTGCCGTTCAGCATGGCATGCCCTGCAGCCAGTGTCCATGTGGCCCCCGGCCATGCTGCTGAAAAAAATAGGTTGATGCAATTTCAGGCACAATGGCTTTCATGTTTCGCGATCCACGTTAGTGAATTTTGCGCGCAAGGCCCTCATAGCCTTAGGCTAGCCACTGGCCTTAGGCTATGAGGGAATGCCTCACTTTTTCCAAAGACATAACAACAACCAAGACCGCATCCCCCAGTTCTAAAGTGCCCCAACCGACCCTCCAAATCACCTCAGGCTACGCTTCGCTCACCGGCAAGCGAGAACGCAACGAAGACTTTGTCGGCATGGTGCTGCCCGGCGAACCGGAGCTGAGTGCGAAAGGCATTTTGGTGGCGGTCGCCGATGGTGTCTCGGGCAGCGATGGCGGCCGTGAAGCCTCGGAATACACGGTGCGCGGAATGCTTTCGGATTACTACGCGACGCCGGACAATTGGGAAATTCCGATCGCTCTGGATCGGGTGTTGAACGCGATCAATCGCTGGCTGGTGGCGCAATCGGCCGCCCATCCGGAGCGCGATGGCATGGCGACCACGTTGTCGGTTTTGGCGCTGCGTCAGCGCCATTACACGATCGCGCATATTGGTGATACCCGCATCTATTTGCTGCGCCAAGGCAAGTTCACGCGCCTGACGACGGATCACGTATGGGATCGGCCCGAGATGCGTCACGTGCTCACCCGCGCGGTCGGTCTAGATCGACACCTGAGCCTGGACTACAGCGATGGCGAGTTGCAACAAGGCGATCGTTTTCTGCTGGTCAGCGATGGCGTGTGGCAGCCCTTGGGCGATACCGTGTTAGGACAGCGACTGCACCTAGGTGTGGATCCGGATCACACTGCGCGCGCACTGTGCGACGCCGCCATCATCGCCGGCTCACAAGACAATGTCAGCGCGGCCATCATTGAAGTGGTGCAAATACCTGACGCTAACCTTGCAGACAGCAGCCAGCAAATCCAATCGCTGCGGCCGCCGCCGCGATTGGGGATCGGCGCTGCGATCGACGGATTTCGCGTATTGGAAATCCTGCATGAATCGCGCCTCACCCTTGTCTACAAAGTCCGCGACGAGCAGAGCAACAATACCTACGTTCTGAAAACGCTCGCAGCGGATTTGGCCGACGACGACAACGAACGTTCCGCACTGGCGCACGAAGAATGGTTGATGCGCCGCGTCGTGGCGCGGTTTTTTCCGCAACTTGTGAACGTCAAACCGGAACGACGCAGCTATCTATATTTCGTCATGACCTGGCACGATGGTGCGACCTTGCAACAAAAACTGGACGCCGACACGCACTTTATCATCCCGGAAATATTGCAATACGCCGCCAAACTCATACGCGGCGTGGGCGCACTTCATCGCCGCTCAATCCTGCATCGCGACATCAAGCCGGCGAATATTCACTTGGGCCATGACGACGAGCTGCGCATTCTCGACTTGGGTGTTGCTATTTCGGGCCACGAGCCGCAGGACCGTACCCGCGACCAAGCCGGCACGCCGAGCTTTATCGCCCCAGAGCAGTACAGCGGGGCGAAGCCTTCGCCACAAATGGATCTGTATGCCATTGGCGTCACGCTTTATCACGCGCTGACGCGCAAATACCCCTATGGTGAAATCGAACCGTTCCAGCGGCCAAAATTTGGCGAGCCCGTGCCACCCACGCGTTACCGACCTGACATCCCGCAGTGGTTTGAAAACCTAATTTTGAAAGCCGTGGCGCGAGATCCTGAGCGCCGCTTTGAAACTGCCGATGAATTTCTGCTTGCGATTGAACGCGGCGCGGCACGACCTTTAGCCACGCCCTCCCCCATGCCGTTAGTGGAACGCGATCCGATCACCTTGTGGCGCGCAATCGCCGCACTATCCGTATTGGTCAACATTGTGCTGCTCTATCTTTACCTCGGACACTAGAACATGTCCGGAAAGGCAATGGCCCTAGGCCAGTGGCTAGCCGTGGGCTACGCGGTTTCCAAGCCGCTTCCAGGTATATTCCAATATCGCCACAACGACCTGAGCCTAACCTAGTCCAAGTTTCGCAGCCAATCCAATGCGTTGCAATTTCCCGGTCGCGCCCTTGGGAATTTCATCCAAGAATAAAATCTTCCGCGGCACTTTGAAATCCGCCAAGCGCTGATTGACGAACTCGCGCAACGCTTTCTCCGTCACGCTTGCGCCCTCGCGCAACACCACGGCGGCGGCGACCTCTTCGCCGAGTTTGTCGTGCGGCATCGCGAAGGTGATGACTTGTTGCACGGCCGGGTGATCCATCAACACGTCGTCCACTTCGCGCGGTGAAATTTTCTCGCCGCCGCGGTTGATGATTTCCTTCAGCCGCCCCGTCAGCGTCAAATAACCTTCGGCATTCATCACGCCTTGATCGCCGGTGCGAAACCAGCCATTGCTGAAGGCTTCGGCGTTTGCCTTGGGATTATTTTCATAACCCAGCGTCACGTTCTCGCCGCGAATGACGATTTCGCCCACGCTTTGCGGCGGCAATAATTTTCCCGAATCGTCCATGATCGCGACTTCCGGGCCGGCGGCGATGCCGACGCTGCCGGGAATACGTTTCGCGCTCGGCAATGGATTACTTGCCATCTGGTGCGCCGCTTCCGTCATGCCGTAGGATTCGATCACCGGGCAGTTGAATACTTTTTCCAACGCCAATAATACCTGCGGCGGTAGCGACGCGGAAGAAGAGCGGATGAAGCGCAGCGGATTCGCCGCGAGCACATCGGCGTTGTTTGCCGCACGCGACAATATGCTTTGGTGCATGGTCGGCACGGCGGAATACCAAGTCGGCTTCGCTTGCGTCATCCAAGCAAAAAATTTCAGCGCATTAAAACCCGGTGTGCAATGTACCTGGCTGCCGGCGGCCAGCGGCCCGAGCAGTCCCGCGATCAGGCCATGGATGTGGAACAACGGCATGATGTTGAGGCCGCGATCTTCGGGGCTAAAACGCAAGGTGTCGCGCACGTTGCGCGCGGAGGCGCAGACATTGCGCTGCGTCAGCGGCACGATCTTTGGACGCGAGGTGGTGCCCGAGGTGTGTAATATCAGCGCGATGTCGTCGGCCGTGGCGTTCCCGCCCTTCGCGCTGGCGTTCGCCGTCGCGTCCTTTGCGGTCAGCGAAAAGTTTCCCGCCGGGCCCGCGCTATCGGCATGCAATTCGAGAACGGGAATGTTAAGTCGCTGCGCCATGGCGCGCGCCGC
>JANMJR010000294.1:0-11058 GCA_031371465.1 Pseudomonadota bacterium | reverse complement strand
GAGTTTCTGATTTTGCTCACGGACGTGGGCTCCATGTCGGACGTCATTCTGGTCGTCACTAGGCTCATTGCGTCGCTGGGTGCGCCGCATCCCATCGGCGACCGGACGTTTCGGCTGAAGGCGAGCATCGGCATCAGCATCTACCCTGACGATAGTGACGAGGTTGCCGTGCTGATCGAGCGTGCGGACGCCGCCATGTACGACGCCAAACGCCAAGGGCTCGGCCGTTTTGTGTTTCACAGCGAGGAACTTCCCAACGAGGCAAGTCCGGACGCGCCACCTCGCGAATCCGTATAGTGACGTCCGCGCACGGTCGCGATGGGATTTTTCAGCGCTAAAAAATCCTATAGCCGCTCGATTCCGACATCTTCAAGCCGTTTCGTCACGAGCCATTGGCGCACCGGCGCGGCCGCCGTTGGCTGCCCGGCGGCATGCGCGGCATCCAACACTAATCGCGCGTCGGCCGGTTCTTTTTGAATGCGCCAGTTTTCCAGCGCGAGCGCTAAGGCCATTTCCGGCTGATCCAGTAGATGCAACGTGAAGCGCGCTTCTTCGCGTAGGTGAACGCGATCATTGCGTAACTTCGCCGCCGCGAATCGGGTCGCGAGTACGTCGCGGGACTCACGCCATTTTTCGTCGCGGGCAACGCGTTGGGCTAAGGCTAGTCTGAGCAATAATCCGTCGGCGCGTTCTTGGCCGGTGAGTAGTTTGATGGCTTCTTGCGGGCGCTTCAAATCGAGCAGTAAATCGGCGTAGGCGGCGAGCAGGAACGCGTCACTTGGATCGGCCACCAGCGCCGATTGATAGTGAGTTTCGGCCGCTCGCCATTCGCCTAGCCGTGCCGCCATATCGGCCACATAGGAAAGCATCCAGGCGCGCAACGCCGGGGATTGACGCTCGAGTTGATCGGCCATTCTCATCAAACGTTCGTAACTCGGTTTGAGTTCGCCGTTCAGGCTTTGCACGGCGGCGCTACAGGTCGCGACCACCGCGGGGTCGGCAAGCCGCGCCAACTTGCGGCACTCTTGCAACGCCCCAGCAAACTCGCCGCGCACTTGTAGCACCACCGCCTTGGTGAGTCGAGCTTGGCCGTTATTCGGCGCACGTTGCAACGCGCGGTTAAGATCGATGAGCGCTTGATCGAAGCGATGTTGATTTTGATGCAGCGTCGCGCGTAAGACTAAGATTTCGACGGGCGCATCGCTTGCGTCCCACCAACGGCTGAGCGCCGCGCGGGCATAGCCGAAAAAGCGTGGATCCGATGTCGCGCGACCTTGCTCGATGTGGCGTCGCGCCAGATCGACGGCCAGTTCGACATTGTCCGGCGCATCGCGTAACGCTTGGCTCAAGCGGCGCAACTCGCGCTGGCTGGCATCGCCGGCTTTATAAGGGAGGCGTTCAAGGATGACGTTGTCATTCGCGGGTGTATACGGTTTGGCGCAGGCCCAACTTGAAATCGCGATCAGCACTAAGCCAACCACCCCGTGGATACTTATTCTCATGGCATACCTCGTGGAAAGGCAAGCGGGGCGCGCCGCGTGGCGCACCCCTTGTTCAACTAAATTGCCGCTGGTTCTACGTCGTCATCGCTCGCTTCTGCCGTGCTGCTGACATCAATGGGTTCAGCCTCGTCCGCCGAACTATTGGCCACCGTCTGCACGCTGGCGACAAAGGCCTCGGACGCCGAGGGCCGCGGGCTGTTGTTACCGCCGCCGCCACCGCCGCAACCGGCGGCGATGAGCAGGAACAGCAACGAAACTAAGTTGATCGACTTCATAATGGTCTCCTAATTTCCGTTGACTTAGTTCACCGGCGAGCTGGCGATCGGCGTGTTGAGATAAGGGAACGCATTGCCGAAGTCCACCGCGCCTTGGCCCGCGGCGGCGCCGGGTAACTGCGCGCCGTCGGTAAGCAAATCGGCCGCCGCCGGATGATCCGGACCGGCGGGATTCAAGATGCCTTGCACCACGCGCAACGCGATGTCGGTCACGTCGTCAATCGGACGGCGCCCATTGGGAAAGCCCGCGTTATCACCACCGATCACGCCCAGATCTTTTTGCGTTGCCCTAGGCGTTGCGGCGATTAAAGTGTTCAGACGCAGCATCTCGCCCGGCGCGCACTTGGCGCCACAGGTGGTCGGTTTGTTCAAGGTCTCGACTCCGGTAAGGAACACGGCGACCAAGTCATTGCGCGGCGTGGAGGGCGGTGTGGTGGCCGGGCCCGGAAACAATGCGTTGATAATCACCGCCAATGACGAATTCGTCACGTAGTCGATGAACTGCGGGTCGTTGTGCGGCTTAGCGCTGTTGAAGCGATCCTTATCTTTCACGCCGATCACCAATTCGTTCACCAGCGGGCTGCCGAGGCGAGAAACTTGCGTCCAGGCGCCGCCTTCGAGGGAAGCGAAATGCTTGTCGTTGCGCTTTCCTTCGGCATTTAGCAGCCGCCCCTGACGCAGGCTTGCGGTGGTCCAGGCACCGATCACCGGTTCGGCGCCTGCGGTCAAGCAACTGATCGGCACTTCTAACGCAAACGAAGTAACGTTGTCGTCGTCGAGCACGTTGGGTTTGCTGTTTCTCGCCCCGACCGGGTTGAGATTGATCAGATCAAACGCCTCACCGAGGTTAACAAAGAAGGACTCCTTACGTTGGCCGACGAACACTTTTCCGGGCGCGTTGCAGCCGGGAATGTTGACGCTATAAATATATTGATTGGCGTAGGCGTTGTAATCGTTGATGGATTTCTTACCGATGTTGTCCGCGGGCTTGATGAAGACTTTGGAGCCATTCACGGCATTCGTCACCTCGCCCTTGGCTCCGCCGCGGCGGCCGTTGCGCGACACCGTAAGCGAATAGGTTTCTTCAACATTCAGCACCGCTGCATCGCCGGGAGCGCCGGTGATGGCGCCAATATTAAACAACGGCACGGCGATATTCTTGCCGCCGGCGTTGACCGTCAAATCGCGAGTATTGTTCTTGGCGCGAAACTGGAAGCTGATGTCTTCCTTGGAATCGCCATTGTTGTCGATGTGGATTTCATACAGCGCATTTTGGTCGAGCTGAAAAAAATTGGGGCCGCCGTAAGGCGTTTGAAACGGCACATAGTTCGCAATCAGGGTTACATAGTTCTCGCGGCCCGGTTCGTAGCTTCTGAAAAAATAAAAATCGGTGCTATCGACCTTCGGCAAACCGGTGATGAACGGCGCTTCGCGGTGGCTGGCCGCCTGCGCGGACGATGCAACCAGCGCGGCGCCGGTGGCGAACACCGCCCCGGCGATGAGCGTGGTTAGAAAGGGAGTACGTAGCGAATGTTGAAACGACATATTGCCTCCTGGAGTAAACGGTTTAGTCAACAGTGACTAGCCGGTTATACGCAGGCAAGTTTTGATTGGATGTCGAATTCTGTTAATTCATGAATTTCATGAATTTCATGAATACTTCGTGCGCCAAGTCGGCTTAGGAATGGCAGACCACCCCAATAACAAAGGGCGTGTATTCGATCTGCGGAAGGAAAAACGAGGACAGAAAAAATAGAAGCTTCGCGTTGCCGACACGACTTGGCTAAAAGTAGACATTCATCCCGGCGCAGACCCAGCCTGCCCGCTAAACTGCTTTCTTCGTAGATGAATGCCCTCTTATTAATCTTCGCCGACTTTCCATCGAGCCCGGCGAAGCTCCTTTCCAGGACGAAGCAACAAGTATGCCGACGTAATAGTTATTTTTATAAACGGGCATATAGTATTGTTTTTATTATATATTGATATTAAATACGGATGATCATGCGGTAGTGAAGGTCAGGCGAAAAACAAATTTTTCGACACTTTTTCGCTGCTATTCGCGGCTTTTGCGTACCTTATTCAGTGGACGAAAAATTGTCGCCCAATAAATCAATTGGTTGCGATAAATTTCTGAATTTACGCAGTGTAAATTTTTTCGACACTGCGAAAATTCCCGATTTCGCCCGCATTGCGTACAATAGAAATCAAGTTGCTTGGGGCCGACACGACTCCATGCGTAAAATGTACCGAGCGGAGGAAACCAAGATGAGTGACAAAGTTAAATATGTGCTCGACGAGAGCGACATGCCGAAGTTCTGGTACAACATCGCAGCTGATTTGCCGAGGCCCTTGCCTGCGGTGTTGCACCCCGGCATGTTACAACCTATCGGCCCCGATGACCTCGCGCCGCTGTTCCCCATGGCGTTGATTATGCAAGAAGTCAGCACCGAGCGCGAGATCGAAATTCCGCAGCCGGTGCGCGATATTTATCGGCAGTGGCGCCCCTCCCCGCTGTATCGCGCGCGACGTTTGGAAAAAGCTCTGGATACGCCCGCGAAGATTTATTACAAGTACGAAGGCGTCTCGCCCGCCGGCAGCCATAAGCCGAACACAGCCGTGCCGCAAGCCTTTTACAACAAAGAAGCCGGGGTCAAGAAAATCACCACGGAAACCGGCGCGGGGCAATGGGGCTCGTCCCTCGCGTTTGCCGGCTCGCTATTCGGCTTGGAAATTCAAGTGTTCATGGTTCGCGTCTCCTACGACCAAAAACCCTATCGCCGGGCGCTGATGGAAGCCTACGGTGCGACCTGCATCGCCAGCCCGTCGAACCTGACGCAATCGGGCCGCGCGATTTTGGCGGCAAACCCAAACAGTAATGGCAGCCTGGGCATCGCGATTTCCGAAGCGGTGGAAGTCGCAGCGCAGCGCGACGATACGAAATACGCGCTCGGTTCGGTGCTCAATCACGTATTGCTGCATCAAACCATCGTCGGCATCGAAGCCATGAAGCAATTCGAAATGGCGGGCGATGACCCTGATGTGATCGTCGGCTGCACCGGCGGCGGCTCGAACTTCGCCGGCATCGTATTTCCATTCTTGGGCCAACAATTGCGCGGCGGCAAAAAGCGCCGCATCGTCGCCATCGAGCCCGCCGCCTGCCCCAGTTTAACGCGCGGCAAATACGCCTACGATTTCGGCGACACCGGCCATCTCACGCCGTTGGTGAAAATGCACACCTTGGGCTCCACTTTCATGCCGCCGGGCTTTCACGCCGGTGGCCTGCGTTACCACGGCATGGCGCCGCTGGTTTCCCACGTGAAGGAGCTCGGTTTAATCGAGGCGAAGGCCTATCACCAGATCGCCTGCTTCGAGGCGGGCATTCAATTCGCCAAAGCGGAAGGCATCTTGCCGGCGCCGGAAGCGAACCACGCGGTGCGCGGCGCCATCGACGAAGCATTGCGTTGCAAAGCGGAAGGAAAGTCCGAAACGATTTTATTTAATCTCTGCGGCCACGGCCATTTCGATATGCAGGCTTACATGGATTACTTCGCCGGCAAGCTGACGGACCAGGATTACGATCAGCAGGAATTGGCGATGGCGTTGGCGGGCTTACCGTCGGTGAAAGCGGCGTAAGAGCAACTCTCAAGACTGTCATTCTGAGGCCCGCAGGCCGAAGAATCTGCTTTTGTTCATGTTGGAAAACAGATTCCTCGCGTTGCTCAGAATGACATACTGCTGATTTTAGGGGCCCTCATAATATCCATATGCCTGTACCTCAATGCTTAAAAAATTAGTTTTCGCGATTGTTGCAGTGTGCATCGGGCCTGTTGCATCCGCCAGCGAACTCATCCTCGAACACACCGCCATCGAGAAAACGCTAAAGCGCGACGTCTTCAATGCAAAAGGCGATCGTTATCATTTAGTCGACGCCACCACTTGCGCCTATAGCTATTTGGAATCGCCGCAAGTTTCAATCGCGGCTGGCCGGCTAAAAATAAAAAGTCACTTCATCTCGCAAGTCGCCTCCCAAGTCGGCGCCGAATGCGTCGGCAGCAGTGACGAATTCGACATCACGGTCTCGGGCCGACCGGTTTATCGCAACGATAAAATCGCGATTGACGATGTGAAAGTCGACGATGCGACGAATCTGGCGTGGTTGCCGCTGATCGAGATCTTCATCAAATCCGCCGCGCCGCACGTGCTGCAGATCAATCTCAAAGAAGCGTTGCAACGAATGTTTAAAGACGCGTCCACGCCCTACGAAGTCATTATCGAAAAGATTTTAGTATCGAAGCTCGTTGCGGAAGAAAATAAGATTCGGGTGACGTTTGATTTTGTGTTGCAAGCGCGTTGAACCAATGTTCCCCATGGTTTGGCGCAATGGGATTGCCCTACAGGTGGGGGTCCGGCGCAATGGGATTGCGCCGAACAACCTTTAACTCACCCCACCCTTTCGCCCACATTGATGTCGTCTAATCCTGCGCCACCCCAATCCGGCGGATAGATCCCCGCCGCAACGTAACGATGAAAGGTCGAGTACGGCCAATCCGCCACGCGCGTGGCATGTCCGTGTTTCACCAAGTGAATGTAATCGACGTGACGCTGAAAATCGGCGTCATCGCGAATCAGGTGCTCCCAGAAGCGGCGCTGCCAAATGCCGCGCTCGCCGCGCCGCATGCGCGCGTTGTTTAACGATTCGCCAGGCGGTAATCCGCGCGAAAAGCGTCGTTTGATCGACGACCATCGCAGCGCATAGTCGGCATCACCGGGCGGCAGCGTCCAGATCGCATGCAGGTGTTCGGGCATGACGACCCATGCGTCGATCGAGAACGGGTGCACTTTTCGAACCCAGGTTACGGCTTCGCGTAATTTTTCCACATGCTCGGTCAGCATGCGTGCACGCCGATCGAACAGATTGACGGTAAAGAAATAAGTTGCGCCCGGCAGGGTTATGCGACGGTAGTTCGGCATGCAGGGATGCTAGCGGGCGCGGGCAGGCGGCGCAATGGGATTGCGCCCAACATTGGCGGTAGGGCAATGAAATGGCGCCGAACCCCCGACATAGGGCACAATCCCATTGCGCCGTCTGGCTGTCATTCTCAACCTGATCTATATCTTTTGGCCGATGTACGACGGCTAAATGATGGCGTAATCTAACGGTGTTTTCCTAAACTAAGGAGGTTCACCATGGCAACGAAGAAACTGAAGGATCTCAAACACGCACACCTTTGTGTCGATCGTATTATTCCCTACGAGCAAAAAATCAAGGCCGCGGAAATCGCGGTGAAGCACAATCCCGCCAATGCGCCGAAGGCCGTCGCGCGCCTGCCCGGCGTGTCGAACCATCCGGCGAAAATCGCATTGCTGACGGGGAAAAAATGGGTCAACGGCGCGCAATTATCCATCGCGTTTATGGATGGCAGTAAGATTCAGCAACAGCGCGTCATCGATCATGCGCTGCAATGGATGAAATATTCCAACATCGACCTGAAATTCAGCGCCGGGAAAAACGCACAGATTCGCATTTCCTTCAACGCCGACCCGGGCTCTTGGTCTTACGTCGGCACGGATAATCTCACCATCAACAAGAACGAACCGACCATGAATTATGGCTGGCTCGACGACGATACCGACGCCGATGAATACAACCGCGTGGTGCTACACGAGTTCGGTCATATGTTGGGCGCGATCCACGAACACCAAAGCCCGAAGGGCGGCATTAAATGGAAGTTAGATAAAGTCTACAAATACTTCAGCGGCCCGCCGAACAATTGGAGCAAGGAAGATATCGACTTCAACATCGTGCACAAGTACTCGCTCGATCAACTGAACGCGACGAAATTCGATCCGAACTCGATCATGCTTTATTCGTTCCCCGCCGAATTTATTGTCGGCGGCGTCGGCACCCATGAAAATACTAAACTATCGCGCGGAGACAAGCGCTTCATTCGCAAAATGTATCCGAAGCCGAAACCCTAGCGGTTTATTGAAAAGCCAAGGCGGGATCGGAAAGTTGTCATTCTGAGCCTGCCGTTTCGGCCGAAACGTCACACGGACCCTGAACGGGCCAGGGATTTTGCGCTGGTGGGTCATGGTAGGCGCCTGAAAATCCCCCTCACTCCCCCTTTATGGCATAGATACAAATGCTGCCACCAGGAAAAGGGGGAAGGATTACGCTGACTATGCCCTGTGGATAACTTGAGCTCATGCAAAGCACAGCGAAGAATCTGCTGTTCAGGGTAATTCAAGCGGCGACGACAAGTAGATTCTTCATCGCTTCGCTCCTCAGAATGACACGAGGGGTTTTAACTACCCATTCCTAACCGGGCTCTAACGACAACCGCACCCAGCTTGGCTCCCAGGCAAGCATGCCTGAAGAGCCGCATCGATATTGCCTGGCCCTGCGCTACCCAGTCGTGGCGCAGGCAACAATTTTCCTTGCGCGCGCCCGCTCAAATGGAAAGTCATATAATAGTTAGCGTAAACCTGGTCGGGCAGTAGGCGTTGTCTAATGTCTAGCCCACCAGAGCGTCGCATTAAGGAGACTATCTATGAATTTGTTAGCCACTACTTTTTCCCGTCACGTCATTGCGATCGCTCTCGCCTGCGCGCTCGCGCCGGCGTTCGCCAACATGGGCGCCGAGGAAGCCGCCAGCGTGACCGAGCCTAATTTTGTCGAGGGGCAAAAAGCGTTAGAGGCGAAGGAATACGCCAAGGCGATTGCGCCGCTGAAGAAGGCGTTGGACATCGACAAGAACAACCCCGACGTTCACAATTATCTTGGTTACGCCTACCGCAACACCGGCGATTTCGACAACGCCTTTAAGCACTATCAGCAAGCCCTGATGCTCTCGCCGGGCCACAAAGCGGCGCATGAATATATCGGCGAGGCTTATCTGATCAAGAACGATTTGGCCAAGGCCGAAGAGCATTTGAACAAACTGCGAGCGATCTGCATGACCGGCTGCTCGGAAATGAGTTTGCTGAAAGAGAAAATCGACGAGTACAAAAAGAAGAAAAGCTAAGCGCGGTTTTTGTTAATGAAAAGCCGGCTTCACGCCGGCTTTTTTTATTGACATACGTTGCAGTTGGTGACGATCGGCCGGCCTTGCGCAGAGGCATGAAATCGTTCGCTCTCGCTTTCGATCGCGTCCATGATGCGACGTGTTTCTTCTTTCAATACCGCGTCGATCTTGGCGGTCAATTCGTTCAGGGCGCCACGCTCGGTAAAGCCGCAGCCGGAAAATTCGCGGTTGCGTTTTGCCCAGCGTTGATTGGCTTTGCGCACTTCAATGTCGCAGTGGCTCGCGTGTTGCTGCTCGTGCACCAATACCCGATCCAGCCAAGTCGCTCGGTTGTCGGCGCAAGTTTGATTGATCGCGCTCGCCGGCGCCCAATCGACAATGCGCACACAAGCCGAGGCCACGCGAAATTGATTCGGATTCGGCGGCAACTTCACGTTAAAGCAGGTGCGGCCGAGGATGCCTTCGTCGCGTTCCGGGGTATAGGAATATCCCGTCGAGGTCACGTTGCAGCGCGTCGAGCCGATCCAGCCGGGATGGGTGCGGCCGGCGCAATCTTGCACCCCGTTGTTCGAAATATAGTTTTCCCAGGATCGGCAACTGCCGGTGAATTTATCGTATTGAACGGCGGTGTTGCTCGGCATCGACCGGCTTTCCGTGGGCGGGCGGGGGGCGCTTGGACCACTCGGCGCGCGCGAAGTTGGCTTTGTCGCGCAGCCCACCACCACCAGCGCGAGTACGACTAAAGTAAAGCGTGCAGCGCTTTTTCTTTGCATTTGCAGAACCTCGTTCGTTATTAAAAACTCACCTCATGTAGCCTTAGGCCACCCCGTCATTCCCGCGTGCCCTTTGGGCACGGGAATCCACAGGGCATCGGCAAAAGCACGGCCACATGGATTCCCGCCTACGCGGGAATGACAACAAAAGAACTAGCCAAACTCATGCAAGGCAATACGATTCTTCGCGATGAAGTCCCAGTCATAAATCACGCCGAGCCCCGGCCCGGTCGGAACAGACACGCAACCATCATCACCGACGCAATCAATCATATCGGAATATCCGCAGGCATAAACCGGCGCAATCGCATTCGGACAATCAGGCCCGACCAGCCCGACTTCGTAATAATTGCTGTTGCGCATCGCGCTCATGCAGGCGCGGTGCGCCGGGCCGCAGACGTGAATCTCCGCGTCCATGCCGAAGGCTTCGGCGAGATGAGCGATTTTCATCGTGCCGGTGATGCCCATGTCGTATTCCGGATCGACGCGCAAAAAATCCGTGCCACCTTGAATTAAAAAATCCGCCTTCGGCTCGACGCCGCGCACATGCTCGGTCTGCAAAATCGGCGTCTTTAAAAATTCACGCAGCCGCTTGTGCGCAAACGCCGAGGTGCCGGAATCGCGGAACGGATCTTCGTACCAAAAATAATTTGCCTCATCGCAGGCGCGGCCCACGTACAGGGCATCGGCGAAGGTGCGCAGCTCGCAAGCCGGATCGAGCATCAGCTCCATTTTGTCGCCGATTTGATTTCGTACGTGCAACACGTTTTCGGCTTCTTCGCGTTTGTTACCTTCGTTCCAGCCGTGAATCTTGAACGCCTGATAGCCAAGTTCATAGCACTGCTGCGCGAAATCGGCAAAGGCTTCTTTCGAATGCAAGCCACCGTTACGGTCGCCGTGGTAGGTGCTGGCGTAGGCCGGCAAACGTTTACGATAACCGCCGAGCAATTCCGACACCGACACGCCTAATTTTTTCCCCGCCAAATCCCAGAGCGCAATGTCGATCGGCCCGTGGCCCATGTGGTCGAACTGGCGCGCTTGGCGTTTCAGATCGTCGTAAATGAATTCGCGTTCTTCCGCTTCGCGGCCAATTAAATACGGCGCGAGCATTAAAGTTTGGCCGAGCGACGATGCCGACGCCACCCATTGCGCCACGTATTCGCCGCGCAAGCCATTCTCGGTCATGATCACCGTGGCGTACTTGGTGACGCGAATCTTTGAATTTTTTTTGTAACCAAAGGCGCCGACGCCTTCGCCTCGCGTGAAGCCAAGGTTGTGCGCGTCAAACTGAAACGCGTGAACTTCAACCTTGCTGATCTTACTCATCGCTTATCCGAGCAAAGCCTTGATCCCCGCTTCGGCGATCTGCGCGTCCTCGCTCGACTTCACGCCGGACACGCCGACGGCGCCGATGACGTTGCCGTCCACAATAATCGGCACGCCGCCTTCCAGATGGGTGACTTCGGGCATCGACAGCGCGCTG
>JANMJR010000268.1:0-4953 GCA_031371465.1 Pseudomonadota bacterium | reverse complement strand
AGCCAAGAAAATCCTGCCCCGGCCAACAAAGATTTCCTGGCAAAATGGAACAAGCGCTTCGGCGATACTAAGATCGTTCACGAAATCGCCGTATCGCAATATCAGGGCATCAAGCTGTGGGCGGAATGCGTCAAGAAAGCGGGTTCGCTTGATCGTGAAAAGATGCTGGCAGCGATTGAATCCGGCGTGAAGATCGAAGGCCCAGCTGGAACCGTGTCCCTCGATCCGCAGACCCACCATGCAGCGCTGGATATTCATTTGATGGAAGTGAAAAACCAGAAACTGAATATTTTGTCGACGGTGAAAGGACGTGCGCCGGCGGATACGGCGCAATCGTGCGATTTGAAAAAGAATCCGAACGACAATAAGCAGTATGAAGTGAAGGTCTAAGAAGCCCCGCAATGGTCATTGCGAGGAGGGCAAAGCCCGACGAAGCAATCTCGCTGTAGCCGAAAATTGGCAAAAACGAGATTGCTTCGCGGTCGCTCGCAATGACAAGCTCCATGTTTTTTGATGTCGCTTAACTATAAGATTTAAATGGATTACGCCGGCGTAGTATTCCTTGAAATCATCTACATGATCGCCTTCCTCGCGCTAACCAGCGCGGGGTTGGCTGTCGTGTTCGGCATGATGCGCGTGATTAATCTAGCCCACGGCGAATTCGTTATGCTCGGCGGTTACACCACGCTCACCTGCTACAAGGCGGGCATCAATATTTACTTCGCGATGCTGATCGTCGCGCCCATTGTCGTGGGATTGATCGGCCTCATTGTCGAGCGCTTGATCATTCGATTTCTTTACGGCCGCATGATCGACACCATGCTCGCCACTTGGGGCTTGAGTTTATTTTTGATCGGCGCGGTGACGATGATTTTCGGCAGCTCCGCGGTGAACGTGCCGACACCGATCTCCGGCTATGAACTCGGCAGCTACCAAATGGGCGGCTACAATTTGTTCATCATATTTGTCGCCTTCGCGGTGATGGCCGGTGTGTGGCTGGTGCTGCGCTACACGCGCGTCGGCCTAATCGCCCGCGGCGCGATGCAAAATGCCGCTGTTGCCTCATCCCTCGGCTACAACCCGAAGACTGTTTATATGATCACCTTCACCGCCGGCGCCGCGCTCGCAGGCTTGGCCGGCGGCGTGCTCGCTCCGCTCACCGGTTTGTTGCCCACATCCGGCGGCGCCTATATCGCAAAAGCCTTCATCACCATCGTCACCGGCGGCGCCGCGGTGATCGCCGGGACGTTATCGAGTTCGGTCATTTTTGGCGTAGTCAGCCAAGTCGTCTCATTCGCGTCGACGCCGGTCATCGGCGAAATCGCGATGCTCGCGCTTGCAATCGTGTTGTTGCGTTTGATGCCACAGGGAATAACCGGCCGGTTCTTCCGGAATAGCACTTGATTACTGCCTGGCGTTCCATCGGCGGCGTGCGTTGGGGCTGGTTCATCGCCTTCGCGTTGGTGTTGCTGTTGTGGCCATTGGCTTATGACACCCACACCGCCACGGTGTTGTTGATCTGGGCGTTGTTTGCATTGTCGCTGGGTTTCATGTGGGGTTATGCGGGCATCTTGAGCTTTGGGCATTCCGCTTATTTCGGCCTAGGCGCGTATGTTTATGCGATCTCCGCGGTGAACATCGGCGAAAGCACGATTCCTCTAATCCTCGCCATACTTATCCCGGCATTGGTCGCCGCGGTCATCGGCGCGATGATGTTTTACGGTCGCATCAGCGACGTGTACATGGGCGTGATGACTTTAGTTGTCTCGCTGATCATGTTCAAATTCATGAACGCCACCGCCGGCGATCAATACGCCATCGGCGATGCGCGTCTCGGCGGCTTCAACGGCATGCCGGGATTCCCAACCTTGAACGTGCCCGGTGCGCCGCATATTTCACTCTGGGGTGTGCCGACCTATTACGTCTGCGCCGTATCGTTGCTCCTTTGTTACTTGCTGTGCCGCTGGATCTTGGCGCGCTCCTTCGGCCGCGTGTTGCTCGGCATTCGCGAAAACGAAACCCGCTGCGAATTGCTCGGCTACAACGCGCCCGCCGTAAAAACGGCGATCTTCATCATCAGCGCCGCCATGGCCGGCCTGTCCGGTTGCTATTTCGCGAATTGGGCCGAGATCGTCACGCCCAGCGTGTTCAGTTTGCAAACTTCGTCGGACGTGATTATCTGGACCATGGTGGGCGGTGTCGGCACCTTGATCGGCCCGATCCTCGGCGCCATGGCGCTGGGCATGGTCAAACTGCTGCTTGGCCAGCAAACGCTAATCAATAATTTTCTAGTATTCGGCGCCATTCTGATTGTGGTCGTGCTCGCGATGCCGAGTGGCGTTATTCCGGCATTCCAAAAATGGTGGGGCAATCGTTCGCGCCGCAGTCGCGCCCCGAGTAACGGCGGGCGCGCCCGCCGGCGCTTGACCGTGAAGCCCGCGGAGCGGCCATGAGCGACGTGGTGGAAACCCATGAGTTGACGATGCGTTTCGGCGGCGTCGTCGCCGTCAACAACGTCAATTTCAATTTGCGCGAGCGCGAATTGCGTTGTTTGATTGGGCCGAACGGCGCGGGCAAAAGCACGTTCTTCAAGTGTCTCACCGGACAGTATCAACTCAATCACACCAACGGCCGGGTGTTCATCCGCGGCAGCGATGTCACCGGCTGGCGCGCCCACGAAATCGTGCGCCTCGGCGTCGGCATCAAAACCCAAGTGCCGTCGGTCATGAATGGCCTCACCGTCGAAGAAAATCTGTGGCTCGCGGCGCGGCGCATCCATGGTTGGAACGGCACGCCCGGTGCGTTGGACGAAATTATCGCCGAGCTGCAACTCAGCGAATTTGCAAAACGCCTGGTCGGCGAACTTGCCCACGGTCAACGCCAATTAGTCGAAATCGGCATGGTGCTAGCGCAACGGCCGTGGTTGGTGTTGCTCGACGAACCCGCCGCCGGCATGACCGGCGACGAAGTAGATCGCCTTGCTAAAGTCATACGCCGAATTAACCAAACCGCATCAGTCATCGTGGTCGATCACGACATGGAATTTGTGCGCATGTTGGGATCGAACGTCACGGTGTTTCACCAAGGCGCGGTGTTGATGGAAGGGCCGTGCGATCAGGTTTTGAGCGACGAAAAAGTGCGCGAGGTTTATATCGGAACGCGAGCGAAATGAGTGCCAACGAAACCACTATCGAGCATCCGCCAATCGTATTGGATGTACACGATTTGCGCGCCGGTTATGGATCGGCGCCGGTGTTACATGGTGTGTCGTTTTCGTTGCAAGAGGGCGAAGCGCTTGGTGTGGTCGGCCACAACGGCATGGGCAAGTCGACGTTGCTCAAAGCACTGATGGGTTTATTGCCCCTGACCTCGGGCCACATTACGCTGGATGGTGTCGATGCGACGCATCAGCTCGCTCACATTCGCAGCCGCGCCGGCATCGCCTACGTGCCGCAAGGTCGCGGCATTTTGCCGGGCTTGAGCGCACTGGATAATTTGCGGCTGGCGTGGACGAACGATTCGGAAGAATCGGAACAAGAAGCCATCGATCGCGTCGTCGCGCTGTTTCCGCGCCTCGCCGCTTTGCTCGATCGGCGCGGCGGCACGCTCTCCGGTGGCGAACAACAAATCCTCGCGCTGGCGCGGGCGCTGGTGCCCCATCCTTGGATTCTGTTACTCGATGAACCGTCCGAAGGTGTCCAGCCTTCCATCGTGCAAGAGATCGGCCAGACGTTGGCGAAGCTGCGTCAACACGCGGGTCTCACAATGATTATCGTCGAACAAAATTTGGATCTGGTGCTTGATGTCGCCACACGTATCGCCGTGTTGGAAAAAGGCAAAATTGAGCGCGAATTCGCCGCCCATGAGATCGGCGCGACCGGTGCGCTTGCCGAGGCATTGGGCATGGGCAATGTGCGTATGACGCGCAGCGGAAACACGCCAGCGCCTAAAGCGGCGCCAAGCAACCGGCCTGACGGGGTGGCCCAGGGCCAAAGTCCCTGGCCCAAGGCCACCCCGGCCAGTAGCCATTCTTCAGCTATTCATAGCGTGGATACCAAACCTGCTTCGGTGTCCGCAAGCAAAACAAAAGCCGCACCCACCCCCGCAACAGGAACCGCCATGGCTAACGTAAAACGCCCCACGCTTGATCAGATGAAGGACATCGTTTCATCGCTGCACATGAGCATGTCGGATCGCGAGGTGAGTGAATATCTCGATGTGCTGGAGGGCACGTTCCAAGCCTACGATCGCGTCGCGCAGTTGCCGGATTATTTGCCTGAGGTGCGTTATCCGCGCACGCCCGGCTATCGCCCCGGCGCGGCGGAAAATAAACTCAACGCCTGGGCAGTCAAGTCCGAAGTGCGCGGCGCGGCCCACGGCCCATTGAGCGGTAAGCGCATTGTGTTAAAGGACAATGTTTGCCTGGCCGGGGTGCCGATGATGAATGGCTCGTCGACTTTAGAAGGTTATGTGCCGGACGTCGATGCCACCCTCGTCACGCGCATACTCGATGCCGGCGGCACCATCGTCGGCAAAGCCCATTGCGAGCATTTTTGCTTGTCCGGCGGCAGCCACACCAATTCCGCCGGCGCGGTTCACAACCCGTACAAATATGGCCACACGACGGGTGGCTCGTCGAGCGGCTCCGCGGCGTTGGTGGGTTCCGGTGAAGTGGAAATGGCGATCGGCGGCGATCAGGGCGGCTCGATTCGCATGCCGTCGTCGTGGTCCGGTTGTTACGGCATGAAGCCGACCCACGGCTTAGTGCCCTACACCGGCGTGATGCCGATCGAATCAACCATCGATCACGTCGGCCCGATGACGACCAACGTCGCCGACAACGCGCTGTTGCTGGAAGTGCTCGCTGGAGAAGACGGCCTCGATCCGCGTCAATACAATGTGCGCGTCGACAAATACACCAGCGCGCTTGGCCGAGGTGTCGCGGGGCTGCGC
>JANMJR010000225.1:0-4426 GCA_031371465.1 Pseudomonadota bacterium | reverse complement strand
TCAAACTGAGCTTCGTCATCCCGAACCAGAAAGCGAACGAGAACATTGGTATCGACCCCCAGCATCAACGCGACAACTGCTCAACCGGAACGGGCTTGCGACCCTTCTTGTGTAACACGCCAGCCAGTTCGGTGACACTCTTGGTCTTCACCCGCATGACTACGGTGGCATCCGGCATCAACGTGAACGTCATCCGGTCTCCGGCCTTCATGGAAAGACTATCCCGAATTTCCTTGGGGATCGTCGTTTGACCCTTACTAGTAAGAGTGGCGTCGTTTGCCATTGCAACCTCCTTTTGTCCTTACAATCCCCATTATAGTAAGGCGGATGGTTAATGGCAATATATTGGTGATTTGTTGGCTGGACAGCCGCTATCCGGCGACAGTCCTGAAGGTCCCGGTTCTGGCTGATTGCTTCCTCGGAGCAAGCTGCGAGAAATTCTGTATGGCATAATATGCCAATACATTGTAGCTCTTTCTGAGGTATCAAATCATGCCTACGAGGAATGTAGTCCTCACCGATTATCAAGCTGACCTTGTCGAAAAACTTGTGGCCTCGGGCCGCTACCAGAACGCGAGCGAAGTTTTGCGCGACGGGCTGCGGCTCGTTGAAAATCGAGAGGCGGATGAGAAAGCTCGCCTCAAGGCCTTACGCGAAGCCGCGCGGCCGAGGTGCGAAACGGCGCCGAGCCCGAGCCTCAACTAATCTGGATATTGATAGCGCGCGACTGCGCGTCCGTGTCCTTCTGCAACTCGATGCGCAACACGCCATCCCGATACGTCGCCTTGGCCTCGCCGCCGGCCCGAACCCGCACAGGCAATCGCAATTGCCGGCTAAATGAACCGTACGCGCATTGCAACAGCCGGTAATGACCTTCGGTCAATTCGCGCTGGAAGCGCTTTTCGCCGCCGACGGTCAGGACGTCGTCGCGCACCTCGATATGCAAGTCATCCTTGTTCAGGCCCGGCACTTCGAGGCGAACGAGAATCTTGTTTTCGTCCTCGTACACATCACCCGCGAGGATCGCCCATCGCCCCAAGCGCTGCGATGGATCGGCGCGCCCTTCCTCGGACATGGTGTCATGTTCGCCCGATTTGAACCGGATCACCGCCCCCGCTGCCTGCTGGCGCAAGCGCTGCCAACCTTCAGCGACGGTTTCCCAGGCCTCTTCGAGCCCCTGTTTCAATTCTTCCAGTACACGCATGATGCTCACCTCCATGGACACCGACCGCGTGAGCGGTCGGTGTGGGTTGATCAGCCGACCTTCACTTCGATCCTGTGCGGCTTGGCTTGTTCGGCCTTGGGCACATACAGGTTGAGCACGCCCTCCTTGAGGGCGGCATCGATCTTCGCAGTATCCAACTCGCGGCTCAGGGTAAAGCTGCGCTTGTACTGCGCTGCGCGAATCTCCGCATAGACCGGTTCCATATCGTGGCTCGCACCCAGACTGATGGGCGCCTCGATGGTCAACTTGTCACCATCCACCCGGATCGTTAGGTTCTCTTTTACTACACCCGGCAGATCCACTGTTACCGTGATGCCCGCCTCATCCTCGATCACGTCCACCGGCGGGAT
This sequence comes from Pseudomonadota bacterium, assembly GCA_031371465.1. Taxonomy (GTDB): domain Bacteria; phylum Pseudomonadota; class Gammaproteobacteria; order Burkholderiales; family JALYOK01; genus JALYOK01. The sequence continues at coordinate 2,851 of JANMJR010000225.1, read as the reverse complement.
GAGCGCGGCCACCTCCGCACCGGGCGCCTCCCGTTTGACGACGTCTTGCTTCGTATCCATGGTCAAACCTCCTATATTGATGAAAATCCATTTCAGTTCACTTCCTTTACCTCGATGCGACGCAGTTTGGACGATTCCTGCTTGGGGATGGCGATATGCAGCACGCCGTTCCGATACACGGCATCCACCCGCACCGGGTCCGCGCCTTCTGGCAGATTAACGACGCGCTTAAACGATCCGGCGAAGCGCTCGCGCGCGTAAACGCTCAATTGGTTACTTTCCTGCGGGACATTGTTCTGGCGTTCACCGGCGATGGTTAACAGCCCTTTGTCGACCGAAACCTCGAGCTTCTTCGGATCGATCCCCGGCGCGAACGCATAGATGTCAACGCTTTCAGCCGTTGTACCCATGTTAATCGCAGGAAATGCCCCGCGACCAACGGCGCGGATGCTCGAAGGCCACCCTCTGGGCCCGAACAGTTGCTCCACTTGACGTTGCAACTCGTCAACGTCGCCGAGCAGCTCACTAGGAAACCTCAGCAAGGACGGGTACATGATTCACTCACTCCTTTTCATCTAGGTTTAACACACGGTCTGGAAGAACCACTTTATCGGTAGACCCTCCGCCACTGCGGGGCAGACCCGGCCGCCTGGGCCAGGCTGATTTCTGCCCCTTCGACCCAACTATTGGCATGAGCCAAGCAAATTTCAAGACCCCGCTGGTCACCGATGGAAGCCTTGGGTAGCGAGTTTTCTTACCTTGGGGCGCTGCAGATTGCATTGCCGCCGGCCGATAGTGAACGGGCGTGAGATTTTTCGCACCATGGCGCGCAAACTCAAGTTGAACCCGGGCGAGTCACTGGCAGAGTAGGACTGTGGCAGGCCGCATTCTGTTCGCCGACCGCAGGGTGGTTGAAAATATGGCCTGCCAATCCAATAATAATATACCGTCGTATAACCGCCACAGGAGCGAAACATGGACCCATTCAAGCACCTCCGCTCGCAACTCCAGCATGGGGTCGCGCGCGCCTGGGAAAGCCTCACTCAGGGCTGGCGCGAGCTGTTGAGCCGCAGCAGCGGCGCGCTCACCCATTTCTCGGCGACGGCGAGGAGCAAGAAGGAGGAACAGGAATCTCAGCAAGACTTTCCGCGCTGGGGACTACTTGCGGGCGAGACATGGGAAACTGCTCAATCGGTGATCATTCGGGTGGAGGTCCCGGGAATGAATAAGGACGACCTCGACATCTCGGTGCAGGGAAACTTTCTGCATATTCGCGGCGAAAAACGCTCCGAAGGCGAACATCGCGGCCGGCTGTACCACCTCATGGAACGCGCCTACGGACGCTTCGAGCGGACTATCCCTTTGCCGCATGATATTGACCGCGAGCGCGCCGAAGTAAGTTATCAGGACGGCGTCATTACAGTGATCCTGGCGAAGACCGAGGCGATTCCGCCTCGACAACTGACAGTTTCGTAAAGCGGCATACCGGGCAGCGCGGTAGGTTGGGTTGAAGAACGAAACTCAACATCGCTTCTTCAAGATAAATCTGTTGGGTTTCGTTCCTCAACCCAACCTACATTTTTCTTGAGTCATGTCAGGAGCCGCATGCAGCTTGCCTCGTGGCAAGGCATGCTTTGAGAGCCAGTATCCAGGGGCTGGCCCAGGGCCATGCGGCTCTCAGGACGACGTCTAAAATGGTTTTACCGCCACCGCGGGGTGGCTCGTATCGCTAGCATTGCGCAACGACGTAGTGACGCATTTTAGTTTCTGTTAAGCACGACGCAGTACTGACCACGAGTCAATTCATGCAGCCGCATCACTTTTTAAGGCGCGCCGCCAACTCGCTCGGCGACAAAATCGGAATCCGTGACTCGCCGGCCAGCGCGAGCAAATCCCCGTCGCCAGTAACGATGGCAGCTACTTTTGCAACATAGGCTAAGCGCAAAAACATTTCGTCTTTCGGATCGCGGCATTTGGGTAGTTTAATTCGAGTACGAGGTTCAGCGCAGGTTTCCGCGTATTCCATGTAGAAGATTAGCGCGGTTTTTTGTTGCTCGATACTCAATCCCAGTTTTGGGTACGCTAGAACGCGGACAAGTTCCGCTAAGGTTTCAGTGGAAACAACCGGCGTAAGGCTAGGTCCAAGCGCTTGGCGTATCCAGGCGAGCCGGCCGGTACGGAAGACAATCGCGGAAAGAACTACGTTAGTGTCGATTACGACGCGAACGGGTTCGATCACTTACGTCGCCCGCGCGCCCATTGCACCGCGTCTTCGATGTCTTTTTCGGTAATACCCAACGCTTCGATTTTTTTCCAGATGGGTTCTAACTTTTGCACTCGCAGCGGCGTGAGAACAATACGCCCTGCCTCCATCTGAATATCGAAATAGTCAGTGCCGGGAAATTCTTTCACGATGGCTTTCGGCAACGTGAGCTGATTTTTGGAAGTGATTTTCGCTAACATGCTAATTTCGCTAAAGTAAGGATTCCTTACTTTAGCGAAATTACTCTTGGAAGGCAATTACTTTACGTCGCGGTGGCGATGTGCGCACAGACGAGATCGCGGCGACTTCTCTCTGTCATCCGTCGCGTTGTTCAGGATGGCGTACGTAAAATCTTGGCGTTTATGGCTTGTGTGCCGTGTCGGCAGCACGGGTGCCGGCCACCGCCAATGACAATGCGCCAGGAGCCACTCTGGTACTGGGTAGCCCTAGGCTAGCCACTGGCCTCGGGCCATTGCCTCTTGGGCCGATTTATTGCGCAGTGGATGGCGCGAATTACCCCCGCAGGTCGTTTGCGCTTGCCCTTGGAAACGCAAATTCATTGGGCATTTCAAATCAGCATATTGCTGT
>JANMJR010000214.1:0-5665 GCA_031371465.1 Pseudomonadota bacterium | reverse complement strand
ATCATTCTTGATTGCCTGGATTTCCGGATCTGGATTGCCGCCGAGCACAATGTCCGTGCCGCGGCCCGCCATGTTAGTGGCGATGGTGATCATTTTCGGCCGACCTGCTTGCACGACGATGCCCGCTTCTTTCGCATGCTGTTTGGCGTTCAATACTTGGTGCGGCAGTTTTTCTTTTTCCAGCAAGCTCGACAACAATTCCGAATTTTCGATCGAGGTCGTGCCGAGCAATACCGGCTGACCGCGCTCGTAACAATCCTTAATGTCATTAATGATCGCCTGATGTTTTTCGCGCGCGGTCTGATACACCTGATCCATGCGATCGTCGCGAATCATCTTTTTGTGGGTCGGGATGATTACCGTTTCCAGGTTGTAGATGTGCTGGAATTCGTAGGCTTCCGTGTCCGCCGTACCGGTCATGCCGGAGAGTTTTTTATAGAGGCGGAAATAGTTCTGGAACGTGATCGATGCCAGCGTTTGCGATTCGCTTTGAATCTTCACGCCTTCTTTGGCTTCCACTGCTTGGTGCAGCCCTTCCGACCAGCGCCGCCCCGTCATCATGCGGCCGGTGAATTCATCGACGATGACAATTTCGCCATCGTTCACTACGTAATGCTGATCCTTGTGGTACAGCGAGTGCGCACGCAATGCAGCGTAGAGATGATGAACCAGCAAAATGTTGGAGGGATCGTACAGGCTCGCGCCCGCCTGCAGCAAGCCCGCATCGGCCAGCAATTGCTCAGCTTTTTCGTGGCCCGCTTCCGTCATCGTCACCGAATGGGCTTTGAGATCCACGCTGAAATCACCGGGGCCATCTTCGACTTCTTGCTTGGTCAGTCGCGGCGCCAAGCGATTAATCTGTTGATACAGTTCCGCGTTATCGTCGGCCTGGCCGGAAATGATCAGCGGCGTGCGCGCCTCATCGATCAAGATCGAGTCCACTTCGTCGACAATGGCGAAGTATTGGCCCCGCATCACGCGTTCAGACGGTTGCTGCACCATGTTATCGCGTAGGTAATCGAAGCCGAATTCGTTGTTCGTGCCGTAGGTGATGTCCGCCGCGAACGCTGCTTGCTTTTCATCGTGCGGCATCTGCGATAAGTTGCAGCCGACGGTCAAGCCCAGAAACTTGTAGACCCGCCCCATCCACTCCGCATCGCGGCTGGCGAGGTAATCGTTCACCGTCACCACGTGTACGCCGTTGCCGGTCAGTGCATTGAGGTAAGCGGGCAACGTCGCCATCAGTGTCTTGCCTTCACCGGTGCGCATCTCTGCAATCTTGCCCTGATGCAACACCATGCCGCCGATCAACTGCACATCAAAATGGCGCATGCCCAACACACGCTGCGAAGCTTCGCGCACGACGGCGAACGCTTCCGGCAGAATCTCGTCAAGCGGCGTACCGGTCTTGACGCGATCTTTGAACTGATCCGTCTTTGCTTTCAGTTCATCGTCAGATAATTTCTTCAGCTCGGCTTCCAAGGCATTAATGACATGAACCGTTTTGCGGAATTGCTTTAATAGCCGTTCATTACGGCTGCCAAAAATTTTCTTGAGCAGGTTTGCGATCATAAGGTGGTGGCGCGCGAGGTGACTTTTGAATTAGTCACTAACATGGCGCTAAATCGGCAAAATAAAAGGGTTTAAGGATACCATAGCCTTGCGGCCTACGCACCGAGGCCGAAATGCGCCGGCCCGTCATTTATTTATCGAGTAGTTGCGTACAGATATATCTTTAAAGTTAGCCAAGATTAGGATAAGTTATTATTTTCACATAACTTTTAATAACTTTACTATAAACCCATGGATGCTCGAACCAATCCTTATGCCCCAGGCGCTGGCACACCGCCGCCGATAATTGGCGTGGCGTGACGAAACTATCGAGAAAGAGGCCATTGCATTAGACCGGTTTCGTAATTGCTTATCCGCTCGAAGTTTGCTATTTGTCCGGTTTCGCAGGGTGGGCAAAACCGTTTTACTGACACGAATCGCGCAGCAAACCGAGGCAAGAGGATTCGTCGCAACTGGAAGCGTCGGAAAAGCGTTCCCTTCGTGCATTGCTTGTTCCGCCGATGCGTGGGGCATTACTCAAGTTAGAGAGAATCAAGGGAGCCAGTTCACGAGCAACGAATTCACTCGAGTACGCAAAAACCACGATATCAACATTAGCATGGATGGCAAGAGACGCTGGGTCGATAAGGTCTTCGTAGAACGTTTGTGGCGCTCCGTCAAATCCCCAGCGGTGTAACCTGCATGCCTACGATTCGGTGGCAGCGGCCAGGGTCGCGATTGCAAACCACCTGGCGTTCTTTAACGCACAACGCTCACATTCTTCACTGGCCAGCCGAACCTCGGCCAGCACTATCAAAGTCAGATTAACGCGGCGTTACGTGAGCACCTCAGCGCGCACCAAGAATCTGCGTAGATGGGTTCAGTCGGAATCGGAGTCGGACTTGGAATGAAATACGCGTTTTCCATTCGGGAATGCCCTAACGTTAGTTCATCACGACGCCACCATCGACGTGATATGACTGTCCCGTGATGTAGTCGGAATCCGCGCTGGCCAAAAAAACCGCCATGCCGGTAATGTCTTCGGGGGTTTCGCCGCGCTTCATCGGAATATTGCGAATGCGATCCTGCCAAACCGAACCGATAGGGCGGTGTTCCTGCTCGCTCCATTCGCGATCGATCTGTGTCCACATATCGGTATCCACCGGGCCGGGACAGATGCTATTTACTGTTATCTGCGGCGCAAACTCGTGTGCGGCGGTTTGGGTGATGCTTATTACGCCGGCTTTGCTGGCGGCGTAGGCGCCGAGCATCGCGCGGCCGCCGCGACCCGCGATCGACGCCATGTTGATAATCTTGCCCTTTAGGCGACCTTCGCCCAAAGGCGTTTGCTGGAGCATGAGTCGCGCGCCCGCCTGTAGCGCGAAAAACAACCCGCGGGTGTTGACTGATTGAATAAAATCCCAGTCCTGCGCAGTGGTATTGAGCAACGAACGCACGCGTATCACACCGGCGTTGTTGACCAGCACATCGAGGCGCCCAAAACGTTCGGCGACACGCCCAATCATCGCCGCGCTCTGGGCCGGCTCGCGTACATCCACGACAAATGCATCGGCCGCAGTCCCCAAGGCGCGAACTTGCTCGGCGACACTGCGGGCATTCGTCTCATCCAGATCGGCTATAACAATCTGGGCGCCTTCCCGCGCATAGCGCAGCGCGATCGCCGCACCAATTCCACGACCTGCGCCAGTGATAAGCGCCACACATCCGTCTAATTTTTTCATTTCAGTTCAACCCTCCCTTTTTGCTTTTCGCTAATCAGACATGCAGTTTATTACAAAGACCCATTTCGTTTCCGATCAGTCACTATTGCGGTGGTTGTTATAATCTTAATTATTGATGCGTTAGAGACTTAGGATTGCAATGACAAATACGCCCGCGAAACGCCCAGAAAACAAATCCGGCCAAGCGACGGTATTGGATGCACTGATCATCGGCGCCGGTTTTAGCGGCCTCTATCAACTGCTTTGCCTGCGCGATCGACTGGGTCTTTCAGTCCGGGCGCTGGAAGCAGGCGCAAACATTGGCGGCACCTGGTACTGGAACCGCTACCCTGGTGCGCGCTGCGATTCCGAAAGCCACTCCTACTGTTATTCGTTCTCCGATGAACTGATGCGCGAGTGGGAATGGTCGGAGCGCTATCCCGAACCGCCCGAGATCCTGCGTTATCTTGACTTTGTCGCCGATCGATTCGATCTCAAGCGCGACATCCGCTTCAACACCCGCGTGAGTGCGGCTCACTATGACGCCGTGGAAAATGTTTGGCAGGTGCGCAGCGAGGCGGGCGAACACTTCACGACACGGTTTTTGATCACCGCTGTCGGTTGCTTGTCCACGGCCAATATTCCGAACATTCCTGGCCTTGAGACTTTCCGGGGAGACTGCTACCACACCGGGCAGTGGCCCCATGAGGGTGTTGATTTCAGGGGCAAGCGCGTAGGGCAAATCGGCACCGGCTCCACCGGTATCCAAGCCGCGCCGGTGATCGCGCAAACGGCTGCCCATTTGACGGTGTTCCAGCGCACCGCGAATTACAGTGTACCGGCGCGCAATGCGCCCTTGACCGACGATTTCCGCCGCTACGTTAAAGAGAATATGGCCGAGATTCGGCAGGTAATGCACGCGACGCCGAATGGCCATCCTTTTATGATTTCCGAACAGTTGGCACTGGAGGTCTCGGCCGAGGAGCGGCAGGCTAAATACGAAGCGGCCTGGGAGAAAGGCGGTCTGCAATTCCGCGCGACCTTCCGCGATCTGGTCGTGAACAAGGCGGCGAATGATACGGCGGCGGAGTTCCTGCGCGCTAAGATTCGGATGATCGTGAAGGATCCGGCGACGGCGGCTGTGCTTGCCGACATCGACCATCCCTACGCGGCGAAGCGTCCACCGATTGACACCGATTATTTCGACACATTCAATCGCGACAACGTCGCGCTGGTAGATATTAAAGCCACGCCCATCGAGGAAATCACGCCGCGCGGCATTCGCACGCGCGATGCTGAATACCCACTGGACATCATCGTCTTTGCGACGGGATTTGATGCCATGACCGGCGCATTGTTGCGCATGGATATTCGTGGGCGCGACGGCTTGTCGCTGGCCCAGGCATGGGAAGCCGGACCGCACAACTATCTGGGTTTGCAGGTGGCGGGTTTCCCGAACCTGTTTACCGTGACCGGGCCGGGAAGCCCTTCGGTGTTGTGCAATATGCCGGTCGCTATCGAGCAGCATGTCGAGTGGATCACCGACTGCATTGCATATATGCGCCAACAGGGCCTAACGTGCATTGAGACTAGTGACGAGGCGATGGATTCCTGGGTGGCGCACGTCAACGCAGCTGCGGCGGCCACGCTGCTGCCGCAAGCCAAGCACTCTTGGTACCTGGGCGCGAATGTGCCCGGTAAGCCGCGTGTTTTTATGCCTTACGCCGGCGGAATGGCGCATTACCGAAAGATTTGCGCTGATGTCGCCGCGCGGAACTACGACGGTTTTGTCTTGAGCGCCTAAACGGGATACTGGCGGACAGGTTGTCCGCCGACTCACGAATTTTCAAGCCATTCTTTTTCTCACCAAATATTAGTATTTTTCTTTAATTTTCAATACACTATCCTCTTACTGCATCATCCATTTTGGTACCACGACATCCCTTGACGTACCTCCTTATCCCACATATATTGTGGGGTAAGTAATTTGGCGGAAGGGACGATTCGTGAAACACAAAGCGCTCAAATCCAATGTCGTTGCATCACTCGTGACACCCGGTCGTTACAACGGCGGCGCCCATACATATGGCGCGTCAATATTTTTTGTTCGCGCCTTGTCTCATTTAGAACTCGAACTTATTCAGAGCTTCCCTAGCTTAACTACATTGGACTTTGCATAAAAATCACATAAAGATTCTAAAAGCAGCAGGGACGTTCAATTTAATTTGATCGATGGAGAATAATATCCCTTGGCAACAGACTCTTCATTAGTCGCTCAATTCTTACACGTGTTGATTTCAGCACCCGTATCGAAATTTACAACTGGACGAGCCACCTGGCGCCACGATTCCGCATTAAAACCAGCTCTTCGAAAAGTGTGATCGCATGAATTC
>JANMJR010000183.1:0-7287 GCA_031371465.1 Pseudomonadota bacterium | reverse complement strand
TATCCCGATCCAAGGCTCCATACGGTGGCCAAGCCGGTCGACAAAGTAGACGACAAAGTGCGTAAACTGATCGACGACCTGGCGCAAACGATGTACGACGCGCCGGGCATTGGCCTTGCCGCGACCCAGGTTGATGTACATCGCCAAATCATCGTCATCGACATCAGCGAAGAACGCAACGATCTGAAGGTTTTCATTAATCCGCGCTTGACCAAAACCGAGGGCAGCGCCGAACACGAAGAAGGCTGCCTGTCCGTGCCGGGTGTTTTCGATAGTGTCGTGCGCGCAGAAAAAATTACCGTGCAAGCCTTGGATCGCATTGGCAACACGTTCACTTTGGACGCCGACGATCTGCTGGGCGTATGTATCCAACACGAAATGGATCACCTTAAAGGCAAAGTGTTCGTCGAGTATTTGTCGCCGCTCAAGCAAAATCGCATACGAACCAAGATGAAAAAGGTGCAGCGTCGCGCTGCGTAGCCACTTGCCAGACGCCGCGTGGCCCGGGGCCAGCCGCCGGAGCGTGCCTCGTGCCAATGCATGCTTAAAACGCCGCTCTGGTGCTGCCCCTTCAGCCGATCCCCCGAGCTATAAATGCGCTTAGTATTCGCCGGCACACCGGAATTCGCCGTCGCCGCGCTCGCGGCGCTGATTGCCGCCAAACACGCCATCGCGTTGGTGCTGACGCAGCCGGATCGTCCTGCGGGCCGCGGTATGCGCGCAACGCCAAGCCCGGTGAAACGTTTGGCGCAGCAGCATGGCATTGAGGTGTTTCAACCTATCACACTCAAAACCCCCGAGGCACAGGCCAAAATCGCAGCCGCGAACGCGGAGGTGATGGTCGTCGCGGCGTACGGCTTAATTTTGCCGCAGGCCGTGCTGGATATTCCGCGCCTTGGCTGCATCAACATCCACGGCTCGCTGCTGCCGCGTTGGCGCGGGGCGGCCCCGATCCATCGCGCACTACTCGCCGGCGATCGCGAGACCGGCATCACCCTCATGCAAATGGAGGCGGGGCTGGATAGCGGGCCGACGTTGTTACGAGAGTCGATCACAATCGCGGCCAAGGACACCACCGCCACAGTTCACGACCACCTCGCCACGCTCGGTGGAAAGTTGATCGTTGGTGCGATGGAGCAACTGCAACAAGGCAATCTTGCCGCCACGCCGCAACCCAATGAAGGCATCACCTACGCGGCCAAAATCAGCAAAGCAGAAGCGCAAATTCATTGGAGCTTGTCTGCTGCCGAAATCGAGCGCAAAGTGCGCGCATTTAATCCGTTCCCCGTTGCGCAAACGCGATGGCGTGGCGAAACCCTACGCATCTGGAAAGCCGAACTCGGTGACAAAGAAAATCGCAACCCCGGCAGCATCGTCGCCATCGAAAAAGATCGGCTCATTGTCGCCTGCGGCGAAGGCACGCTGGCGTTGACCGAACTGCAGCGCGCCGGTGGAAAACGCCTTAGCGCACGAGAATTTTTACAAGGTGTTTCGATTCCGCTCGGCGAGCGTTTCGGCGATTGAAAATGCCGCACTTGACCCCCACTTACTCGTTGAACAATTTTGTTCACGTTGCATAGAAAGGAAACGTAATGTTAGGCAATTGGCTCAAGACCAGCATATTAATGGCGGGCATCGTCGCGCTGTTCGGCATGGTCGGCGCGTCGTTGGGCGGTTACAACGGCATGATCATCGCGCTGCTGGTGGCCGTCGGCATGAACTTCTACGCCTATTGGTTCTCCGACAAAATGGTGTTGCGCATGTATAACGCGCAAGAGGTCGACGCAACCAGCGGCGGCAGCTACTACCGCATGGTGAAGGAACTGGCGGCGAAGGCTGCGTTACCGATGCCGCGTGTGTACATCATCAACGAAGATCAGCCGAACGCCTTCGCCACCGGACGCAATCCGGAATACGCCGCCGTTGCCGCGACCACCGGCATCATGCGAGTTCTGTCGGAACGCGAACTGCGCGGCGTGATGGCGCACGAATTAGCGCATATTAAGCATCGCGATATTCTCACCTCGACGATTTCCGCCAGCGTCGCCGGGGCGATTTCGTCCATCGCACAATTTGGCCTGTTCTTCGGCGGGAATCGTTCCAATGAAGATGGCCATAGCAGCGGATTGAGTGGCATTTTAATCATGATCTTGGCGCCGATTGCCGCGATGCTGATTCAGTTTGCCATCTCCCGTGCGCGCGAATTTGACGCGGATCGCGGCGGCGCGGTGATTTCCGGCGATCCGCAAGCCTTGGCCTCGGCACTGGACAAAATTCACCGTTATGCCAAAGGCATTCCGATGTGACCGCGGAAGCCCATCCGGAAACCGGCCAGATGATGATCATGAACCCGTTGTCCGGCGGCAGTCTGGCGGGCCTGTTCAGCACCCACCCCGATACCGGTGAACGCATCGCTCGGCTCGAGGCCATGGCGCGCGTTTGATCCTCGTTCAAAGGCTGGCGAGCAAGGTGATCGCCGAGGTTCTGGCCGGACGCAATCTCGATCGTGTCCTCAAGAAAACCTGGTCGCAAAACGGCGCCACGCTCGCGCCCGGCGAGCGCGGCGCCATTCAAGACATCAGCTTCGGCGCGCTGCGTTGTTATGGCGAACTTAAAGCAATTCTTGCGCAGCTGGTAACGCGTCCGTTACAGGAACCGGACATCTTCGCCCTCCTCATCGTCACGCTGTTTCAACTGCGCCATACCAAGGCGGCGTCCCATGCCATCGTCGATCACGCCGTGCAAACCAGCGTTGCGCTAGGCAAGCCGCATCTGAAAGGATTGGTCAACGCCGTGTTACGCAATTATCTGCGGCAAAGCAACACGCTTTTTGCGGCGATTCAAGGCGATGTTGAAGCGCGCCTTTCCTATCCCCGCTGGTGGATCGACAAGGTTCAGGTGCAATACCCAACACAATGGGAAGCTATTCTCATCGCCGGGAATCAGCATCCACCCATGACTTTGCGCGTCAATCACCGCAAGTGCGACGCGGAAAGTTATTTGCAGCAACTGGCGGACGCGGGAATCGCCGCCTCACTGGGTGAATTTGGCGCGGTCATTCTTGACCATCCGATCGGTATCGAACGCCTTCCCGGCTTTGCCGCTGGCCTCGTCTCGGTACAAGACCAAGGCGCGCAATACGCCGCCCATCTGCTCGACCTCGCGCCGGGCCACCGGGTGCTTGATGCCTGCGCCGCACCGGGTGGCAAAGCCGGGCATATCCTGGAAATCGCTGACGTGGATCTGACCGCGATCGACAAAGATGCCGCGCGACTGTCGCAAGTGAGCGACAGCCTAAGCCGCCTACAACTATGTGCGCGGATCAAAGCTGCTGACGCCACCAAGCTTGACAATTGGTGGGATCAGCGACCTTTCGACCGCATTTTGTGCGATGCGCCGTGCACCGCTTCCGGTGTCGTCAAACGCCATCCGGACATTAAATGGCTACGCCGAGCCAGCGATGTTGCATCATTCGCACAACAACAAGCGCAACTGCTGGCGGTTTTGTGGCGGACCCTGAATTCTGGCGGAAAATTGCTGTACGCTACTTGTTCCATCTTCGCGGAAGAAAACCAAGGTCAAGTCGTTGATTTCTGTCGACATCATTCCGATGCAGCGTTATTACCCCTTTCTCACGGCGGCCCCGAAGGCTTGCAATTGCTGCCCAACCAAGGCGCTGACGGCTTCTTTTACGCGTCGTTGCAAAAACGATAATTCTGTCATTGCCAGCGCTGTGCTGGTTGCATTTCGATATTTAACGTTGGCGTTGGTATTTGTCGCGACGATAACCGCGGCGCGCGCCAGCGAATTGTCGGTAAAAAACGCCAGCCTCACGCCGAGCCTGCAAGGCTATCAGGTCAATGCCGATTTCGACATCAAGCTCAACAGCACACTGGAAGAGGCTTTGGAGCGCGGCGTGGTGCTTTTTTTCGTCGTCGAAAGCCGGCTCTGGCGGCCCCGCTGGTGGTGGTTCAACGAACCGATTGCCAGCGTCCAAGAAACGCGTAAGCTCTCGTATAATTCTCTAACGCGGCAATATCGACTTAGCGCGGGAAATCTATACCAAAACTTTAACGCCTTGGACGATGCCGAAACGGCGCTCGCCCAGCTACGCAATCAAACCTTGGTGGAATCGAACGCGCTGAACAAGGAGAACCGCTATCGTGCCTCGGTACGCCTGTGGCTGGACATAACACAACTGCCAAAACCATTTCAAGTGAAAGCGGTGACGGCGATGGACTGGAAGCTGGATTCCAATGAGTGGGTTTTCGACGTTATTCTCTGAAAATGCGAAATCGCGCGGGCTGCGCTGGCTCGTCGCGGTCTGCGCGGCGATCGGCGCCGGACTGGTTTATTTAATATCCCAAGCCAGCTCCAATACGACCTTGTTCGCGCGTAGCTATCCTTGGCTCCTGGCCATGGGCGGCGTATTGGCGTTCGGCCTGATTCTGATCATTACCTACCAGTTGTGGTCCCTGCGCCAGAAGGTCAAGAGTCATGTGTTCGGATCGCGGCTGACGCAGCGCTTGCTCACTATTTTGGCGCTCATGGCCTTAGTGCCGGGCATCTTGGTCTACGTCCTCTCCGTGCAATTCCTGTCCAAGAGCATCGAATCTTGGTTCAACGTTAAAGTTGAAAAGGGCCTGGAAAGCGGCCTTAACCTGGGTCGTACCACTTTCGACCGTTTGCTCAGCGAACTAGAAGCCAAGGCGGCCTACATGGGCAGCCAGTTGGTAGACGTGCCGCCGGGCGATGAGGTGTCCGTCATCAATCAATTGCGCGAAGACGGCGGCGTCGAAGAAGTCACCCTTATCACCGGTCGCGGCCGTGTCATTGCGTTCTCCGGGCGCGACCGGCTCGGCCTGGCCCCTGACGTACCGAGTTCGAAAATATTGCGCCAAGTGCGCAACTCCCACACCTACCGCGCCGTCGACGCCGGCGATGCGCCGGGGCGTTATTTGCTGCGTGTGGTGGTGCCGATCGACCACGTCGGTATCGAGGACGGCATTCGTGCGCTACAAGTGTTGGACTTCGCGCCGGCGAGTCTGGCGCAAGACGCGGAAACCGTCCGCGCCGTCAGCAGCGAATACAAGGAAATTGCATTCGCCCGTTCCGGCCTGCGATCCCTGTTCGGTTTGGCCTTAACGCTGTCGTTGCTGCTCACTTTACTGGTCGCTGTTGCCCTGGCGATTCTGGTCAGCGAGCGCCTCAGCGCGCCCTTGAACATGCTTGCCGAAAGCGCGCGCGCCGTCGGCAAAGGTGACTTCAGCAAAGTGAATCCCGTAAAGAGCCGCGATGAATTGGGTGTGCTGACGCAATCCTTCAATACCATGATGCGGCGTTTGGGGGAAACGTCCGAACAGGTCACGCGCAACCAACAACAGCTGGAAAACGCCAAGTCTTATTTGGAAAACATTCTCGGCCGCCTGTCCGCCGGTGTGCTCGCCTTCGACGAGCGCTTCATGTTGCGCACGGTCAATCCGAGCGCGACGGAAATCCTGCAGATCAAACTCAGCCAATTGCGCGGCATTCATTTGCAAGACTGGGGCAACGTGTTGCCGGAACTAAAATCCCTGGTCGCGGAGATTGTCGGTGAGTTTGGCAGCACCGGCGGCAAGTCTTGGGAAAAGCAAATCGAATTTCTGAGTAAGACCGGCGAACGCACGTTGCTGGTGCGCGGCACGCGTCTGCCGGCCAATATCGAAAGCGGTTACATTGTTGTGTTCGACGATATTACCCACTTGATGCAGGCGCAGCGCGATGCGGCCTGGGGCGAAGTCGCGCGCCGCCTAGCACACGAGATTAAGAATCCGCTCACGCCGATTCAACTGGCCGCGGAACGCTTACAACACAAGCTTGCCGATCGCCTGGATGCAACCGACGCCGCGATGCTGAATCGCGCGACCCGCACCATCGTCAACCAAGTCGGTGCGTTGAAAAGCATGGTGGACGATTTCGCCGAGTACGCGCGGAGCTCACGCATGAACCCCCAGATGCTGGATCTCAACGGTTTAATCCGCGAGGTATTGGTGCTTTATGAAACCATGGGCGCGCACATTTCCCTCGAACTCGCACCCGATCTGCCGAAAATCAACGGCGACGTGAAGCTGCTGCGCCAGGTACTGCATAACCTGATTCAAAATGCGCTGGATGCCTTGGCCGAAGTGAGCAATCCAAGCGTGCTGATCAAGACCGAACAAAATGATTCCGGCATTCGCCTATCGATATCCGACAACGGCAGCGGTTTTTCCGAAGCGCTGCTATCCCGCGTGTTCGAGCCTTACGTCACCACCAAACCCAAGGGCACAGGCCTTGGCCTTGCGATCGTGAAACGTATTGTAGAAGAACACCACGGCCGCATCCAAGTGGCCAACATGGCGCCGCGCGGGGCCAATGTGAGCATCCAGTTACCGCTGGTCAAAGCCGCCTAGTGCGCGCGGCCGACGTTCGATTTCGTACGGATTCGCAGAGCTTTCTCGCTACTGCCGCGCATTCCGGTGTACTATTTCGCCGTTTACAGGCGTTTCGGGGGCTCTGCGCCCCAAGCAATCATTGCTAGAAAATGGGTAACCAAATACTTGTCGTCGACGATGAAGTCGGCATCCGTGAATTGTTGTCTGAGATCTTAGTCGACGAGGGCTACGAGGTAAAGCTGGCGGAAAACGCGACGGCGGCGCGCGCCTTACGGCGCGAAGCGCGGCCCGATCTGGTGTTGTTGGATATTTGGATGCCCGATACCGACGGCATCAGCCTGCTCAAGGAATGGTCGGCGGCGGGTCTGTTAACCATGCCGGTGGTGATGATGTCGGGTCACGGTACTATCGACACAGCGGTCGAGGCGACGCGCGTCGGCGCGTTCGATTTCCTCGAAAAACCAATCGCCCTGCCCAAACTGCTCGCCGCCGTGGAACGCGCCCTGTTGCGCGGCCAAGGTTTCGCTCGCACCGGCATGGAGCTCGGCAACCTCGGCAAGTCGCAAATCATCTTGGATCTAAAGAAGCGCTTGGAACAAATCGCCAATCGCAAATTTCCCGTGTTGCTGGTCGGCGAAAAAGGCTGCGGTGTCGAGATTTGCGCGCGCTATTTGCAACAATCGAACGCCGCCTGGTCGGCGCCGGACAGTACGGCGTGGCTGACGGAAAATCCATTTGCGATTCTGAATGACGTGCGCGACGGCATATTGTTTTTGTCGGAAGTTTCCGAATTGACGCGCGGCGAGCAACGCGGCCTACAACATCTCATCGGCAAGATCGACAAAAACAATGTGCGGCTGGTCTGCGCGACATC
>JANMJR010000147.1:0-1849 GCA_031371465.1 Pseudomonadota bacterium | reverse complement strand
GCTTGGCGATAGACGTGATCTTGCACATCGCCGGCGGCGAACACGCCGGGAATGTTGGTGGCGGTAGCGTTGCCGTTGTTACCGCTTTTAGTCTTGATATAGCCGTTCGTCATATCGATTTGGCCGTCAAAAATTTGCGTGTTGGGGGTGTGGCCGATGGCGATAAATACGCCTTTCAATGGCAGGTCCTTGGTGCTCGATTCGGTCGTGCCCTTGATGCGAATGCCGGTCACGCCGGTGTTGTCGCCGAGCACTTCGTCGAGCGTTTGATTCCATTCGACGCGCATATTGCCGCTTTTTACGCGCTCTATCAGCTTGTCGATCATAATCGCTTCGGCGCGCAGCTTATCGCGGCGATGAACCAGGGTCACGTTTTTCGCGATGTTGCTGAGGTACAGCGCTTCTTCAACCGCGGTATTGCCACCGCCGATCACCGCGACATCTTCCCCTTTGTAAAAAAACCCGTCGCAGGTCGCGCAGGCGGACACGCCTTTGCCCATGAACGCGCTTTCTGACGGCAGGCCCAAGTATCGCGCCGATGCGCCGGTGGCGACGACGAGAGCGTCGCAGGTGTACGTCGCCGAATCGCCCTCTAAGGTCATCGGCTTTTCTTTGAGTTGAACGCGGTTAATGTGATCGAACAGAATTTCGGCGCCAAAGCGTTCCGCGTGCTTTAAAAACCGCTCCATCAATTCGGGACCTTGCACGCCATCGGCGTCGGCGGGCCAGTTGTCCACGTCGGTCGTGGTCATCAGTTGGCCGCCTTGCGCCAGGCCGGTAATCAAAACGGGTTTTAAGTTGGCGCGGGCGGCATACACCGCAGCGGAGTAGCCGGCGGGACCGGAGCCGAGAATGATAAGGCGATGGTGTTTTGTGATCATGATGGTGAATTGTTTGATTTAAGAATGAATTTTCCGGGTATTTGCACGCTTTGTCGAGGTCGATGACGTTATAATTGCGGCCAAGTTTGTTTTAAATGGTCACAATGTTCGGATTGTTCAAGCCCACCATGGCGCGCGCCGCCGAGCCCATGTCACCCAAGCTGACGCGACTGCTCCGCGAAGCCTCTTGGCTGTTGCTCGCCGCAGTCGGCTGTTATTTGGCGCTGATTCTTTTCACTTTCCAGCGCAGCGATCCCGGTTGGTCCCATACCGGCGGCGATGTCGTGCGCAATACCGGCGGGCCGTTAGGCGCGTGGCTGGCGGACATTTTGTTATCGGTGTTCGGCCTATCCGCATGGTGGTGGGCGGTCCTGGCATTCGTGGTTGTTTTGCACAGCTATCGCCGACTCGATTTTGCCGGATTAGTCGATCGCCATTCCGCGGCGGTGGTGTCGGTGGGATTTTTTTTAGTGCTGCTCAGCAGCGCGGGAATCGAAGCACTACGCTTACATAGCCTACAAGCGGAATTGCCGAGCGCACCCGGTGGTATGGTGGGTGCGCTGATTGCCGCTGCCTTAAGTCGCGGTTTCGGGTTCACCGGAACGACGCTGCTATTGCTGGTGTTATGGGCCATTGGCTTTAGTTTGTTTACCGGGCTTTCGTGGTTGCGCTTGGCGGAGAAAACCGGCCACGCGTTGGAGTTGCTAATCATCACTAGCCACCAACGCTTTCAAGCATGGCGCGATCGTCGCGCCGGCGAAGCGGCGCAGATCGAGCGTGAAGAAAGTGTCGGTGAGTTAACGCGTATATTCGATCAGCGTGAACCAGTGTTGATCGCGCCGCCGGCGCCGGAAGTGGTGAAATCCGCCCGCGTCGTGCAGGAAAAACAAGTACCGCTGTTCGCCGATTTACCCGATTCCGAATTGCCGCCCTTGTCTTTATTGGATGCGGCCGCCGCACCCGTGGAA
>JANMJR010000099.1:0-4003 GCA_031371465.1 Pseudomonadota bacterium | reverse complement strand
CTCGGGGCAGACCATCGCCGGGTTGGTGTTTTGCACCAACAGCGCGGTGACCGGCGGGCCGCCGTTGAGCACGTCCGCTTCGCCGACAAGAATAGGCCCGAGACGCGACTGATCGAGTTCGCGAATGTTCATGTCGATCATGTCGAGGCCTTCGATGAGGGTGCGATCGAGCGGGTAAATCCCGGTGTGGCCGTACAATGCGCCGCCGCCTTGATGTTGCCAGGCCCCCGTAACGGCAGGTAGGCAGACCACTGCGTGCATGTTTGCAGCACCATTGCGCGAGCGCGAAAATCCATGATGGCAACGAATAAAGCTGCGCTTGTTACGGCCATAGAGCCGAGCGAATTCGACGATGGTCTCGACCGACAATCCGGTGATCGCCGCGCCCCATTCGGGCGTTTTTGTTTTCAGATGTTCGGCCAAATCATCCGGGCAATCGGTGTAACGCCGCAGATAATCCCAGTCGGCGAAACCTTCATCGAACAACACATGCATCATCGCGCAAGCCAGCGCGCCATCGGTGCCGGGGCGTAGCGGAATATGCAGATCGGCCTTCGCCGCCGTCGCC
Organism: Pseudomonadota bacterium; assembly: GCA_031371465.1. GTDB lineage: Bacteria > Pseudomonadota > Gammaproteobacteria > Burkholderiales > JALYOK01 > JALYOK01. The sequence goes on along the minus strand of JANMJR010000099.1, from coordinate 3,435 downwards.
GTGCGATAGGGATCGACGACCACTAGCTTCGCGCCGCGTTTTTTCGCCACCATGGCGTAGTGCATGACATTGACTTGGGTATGCACCGGATTACCGCCCCAGATCACCACGACATCCGCGTGCTCGGCCGCTTCGCGCAAATCAACGCCACGTTTCGCGCCGACGCCGGCGAGCCAACCCGAATCGGAAAGTGCAACGCAAATGGTGGAAAACCAACGCGAGTATTTCATCGCGTGGCGCAGGCGATTGATGCCATCGCGCTGCACCAAGCCCATAGTCCCGGCGTAAAAATAGGGCCACACAGTTTCGCTGCCGTAACGCTGCGCTTTTTCGACAAAAGCCTCGGCGACGCGGTCGAGCGCTTCGTCCCAGGAAATTTGTTTCCACTGCTTGGAACCCTTCGGCCCATCGCGTAGCAGTGGCTGGGTGAGGCGATCGGGATGGTGCACGCGTTCGGCGTAGCGCGCGACCTTTTCGCAGATTACGCCGTCGGTATAGGTGTTGCGGCGGCCGCCGCGCACGCGACCGATAGTGTGAGCATCAACGATTTCCACATCGAGCGCGCAGGTGCTGGTGCAATCATGGGGGCAGACCGAGGGCACAATACGTAGGGGCGCGTTCATGGGCTATCCGGCAAACGACAATTTGATGGAATACAGTAGCACAAGTTGGGTTGAATGTCCTCGACTCGGAAACGCAGAAACTCGGCCACCCAGTTCGTCGACCATAATCGTATACTGTGAAAACAATATCGAATAATAACTCCTTAAAACCATCTCGAATCGGATCTTTCATGTTTGCTAAATTGCTCTGCACCGCCCTGTTATGGGTGGCCGTGGTAGCGCCCGCGCAGACGGCGCCCGAGAGTATGTTCCTGGTCAATCGCGCCGACAGCGAAGCCTACGCACAGCCGCTGCCGTCCCTGACTTATAAACAGCAACAGATCTTCATGGCCGGCCGCGGCCACTTTAATCGGCGCTGGGTAATATTCGGCGTGGCGGCGGGCGACTGGGGCCTTGGGCCGACCTTTATCGCCGATCGCTGCAGCGCCTGCCATGTCGGCGGCGGTCGCGGTGTGCCGCCGTCACAACCGACCGAGCAACTCAGTTCCATGCTGGTTCGAATCAGCTTGCCTGGGGTGGATGAACACGGTGCGCCGCGCCCGGTTCCCCACTACGGCGATCAGTTGCAGAATCGGGCGCTCCAGGGGCAAAGTTTCGAGCTGAGTTATTCGGATAAACCGGTTCCCGAAGAAGCGCATGTCTACCTGGATTGGCTGGAGTCGAACGTTACCCTAGCGGATGACACGCCTGTCGATTTGCGCAAACCGGTAGTGCGCATCGAAAACCTCAACTTCGGCGCGCTTCCGGACGATACCCAATTGTCGCTACGCATCGCTCAGCCCATCTTCGGTATGGGATTATTAGAAGCCGTCCCCGAACAAACGCTGCGCGAAATCGCGGCACGTCAGCAAGCGCGGGGATTTAACGGCCGCACGAATACCGTCTGGGACGAAATCAACAAAAGGCCCGCACTGGGACGGTTCGGCTGGAAGGCTAATCAACCGAGCGTTCGGCAACAGATTGCGGCCGCGTTTCTGGGCGACATGGGCGTGACTTCCAGCCTTTACGTCGAACAAAATTGTCCGCCACCGCAGGATCTCTGCGCGCACGAAGTCCCGGGCAATCGCCCCGAACTCATCGATCCCGACTGGAATGATCTGGAACTGTGGACGTTAGGGCTGGCAGTGCCGGCGCCGCGCAATCTCGCGCTGCCGGAAGTGCAGCGCGGCGCGACGCTATTTAAAGACGCGCAATGCGACGTTTGCCATGTTCCGACGTTACGCACGGCGGACCAATTCGATCGGTTACCGCAGTTAGCCAAGCAAACGATCAACGCCTATACGGACTTGTTGTTGCATGACATGGGCGATGAGCTGGCCGATGGCCGGCCGGATTTTGCCGCGGGCCCCCGCGATTGGCGCACGCCGCCGCTGTGGGGTTTGGGTTTATCCCAAGTTGTATCGGGTAGTTCGGCGTTGTTGCACGACGGCCGAGCCAGGAATGTCACCGAAGCGATAATGTGGCACGGCGGCGAAGGTGCGGCCTCCCGCGAGGCGTTCGGGCGCATGACAAAAGATCAACGAGCGGCGTTGTTGGCGTTTTTGACGTCGATCTGAGGGATATTCGTACTGCGCCGGTGTAGTGCCTGTCCGTGTACCTCACCATCCAAACGGATTGACCACCATTCCATCCCGCTTTAAAAAAGGGGGATTGAGGGGAATTTCAAAACGGACACATTGAGTTGTCGCCGTAGTCGAAAAGCATGGACTGAAGGTTCTCGTCTAGGCAATTTCCAATATGTATTTGCATTGGGTCAAAGCCGCTATTGGTGTGAATCGTTTGGCCGTACCGAAAAACCGTCGTTCAAGGTTCAATCTCAGTGGGGCCTACTTTAGAGCGCAGCGCCGCTGGACCGCCTGGGTTGGACGTCATAGGCTTTCGAACCATGCCGCATCAATGCTGACGCGCTCGACCCGTTCGGTTTTTACGCCTAGCGCCAACTCTTTCAATTTTTCTGCAAGTTCATCGCCATCGACAAGATCGATTGGCGGCGCACCGTCTCTTGTGGCTTCCTTTACAGCAGCGGGCGTGAATGAGCCCGTTGTAATAAACAAACCCTTGTCGGCGCGGCCAACCATCGCACCGCGGAAATCACGAACCTCGCCGGCTGCAACTGAACCTTTGTAACGCTTGCACTGAAAGAGAACGTGGAAGCTCATGAAACCGTGGATACGGGCAATACCTTTTCCGTCAATTCCACCATCGCCCGTGCGGCCAGTAACTTCGACATGAATAAACCCGGATTCGCGCAAGATGCGCTGAACTAACCGCTCAAAACCTGCGGGTTCGAGTTTTTGAGTGAGAACGGCGGAAAGCTTGTCTTTCCATCCTTCCTCTTCGGACAATTCCCGGGCGGTTTCGTCAGGCGGTCGCTTTTTTGGCGCATCTTGTTTGTCGAGGGCACGAACAAAGCGAACAACCTCTACGGAATCGATGGTTTCAAGCGTCTTTGCTTTTTCTGTCAGCGACCAGACTCCACGACTTGAGTTTTCGAGCAATCCGTACTTCTTGAGATACGTTCGCGCCCAAGCGAGGCGATACCCAACTTCGGTTTGGCTGCTCTTTTCTGGATCGTGAAGCTGGGCCAGAATTTCCTCCGGCAATCCAGTGATCTCCACGGTCTTGGCGTAAATCTCTTCAATTGCCCCTGACCCTCCGAGCTTCCGAAGCGCCTCCAGAAGCGGGTTCATAAGATCGTCATAGGAGGGGAGCGTGGTCATGGGCATAGTGGCTACTGTGGTAACGCGTAAAGTTGAGTTGAGAGGCGCCCGGGTCAATGAATAAAATATGGGGAAACGCCAAATACCTTGAG
>JANMJR010000090.1:0-3666 GCA_031371465.1 Pseudomonadota bacterium | reverse complement strand
CGATGCGGCTTGAGTCCGTGGGCTTTCCAGATGCGGCTCACCGTGCTGTGACTGACCCCGATCATGGCGGCCATCGTCCGACTACTCCACTGCGTGGCCGCCTCCGGCGTGGTCTGGGTGGTCAAGCGCACCAGCTCGGCTCGATCCACCACCGGCGTGCGTCCACCACGCGGCAAGTCTTGCTCGATGGCGCCCAATCCGCCCACGGCGTAGCGCTCACGCCAACGCGCGACTTGAATGCGGTCGATGCCCAGCATTTCGCCCACCGTTTTGTTATCGAGTCCGTCTGCGCACAGCAAAACGATACTCGCACGACGCGCCAGCCGAACTTCGGTCGTCTGAGATTCCGCCATTCGCAGCAGTCGTTCTCGCTGGGTTTGAGTCAATTCAATCTCGGTGGCAACTCGCATGACAGGCAATCGTTTAGGGTAATACTTACTATGACATGCTTTAATAATATAAGTTCTATTAAATGTGCAACACTACACTAGGGTTCTCTGTTGAGTTCGTGCAGTGTTGGTATTTTTGGAAGGCACGACGCATGGCAAAAAGACGAGGAGAGGAATTTTGGCAACAGCATCTTGACGCCTGGTATCGAAGCGGCATTGTATGTCATTGAGCATGACGGCAAACACCTGGATGTGGACACACGCACGCAATGGCGGCAAGAGAAGGCGCAGCCCTTATTGGATTCGATGCATGATTGGCTGCGCCAGACTCCGATAAGGGTAGCCGATAATGCCAGCGTGGCCGAAGCAATGGCCCTAGGCCAGCCCCTCGACAACAATCCGGTGGAGAACATGATTCGGCCCATCGCCATTGGACGCCTAAACGGGCTCTGTACGGGATCCGCGCGTGCCGGGAAACGTGCGGCTGCGATGCAAACGCTGCTCGGTACGGCAAAACTCAATGGCTTGGATCCCGCTGCGTGGTTCGCGCACCGGGAGGACAGTTTTCGAAACGTCGACCGACGCAGTCGCAAATTATTGTGCATCGCAACGGGCTGCCTTCGTTGCATAATGAATTCGAAGGACAAAACTCTCGGCTGACGCAATGCCGTTTCGGAAGATACGGGGTCTGCGGACAGTTGCGCGAACCCATACAGGCAAAAGACCGAATCAAGTGTTACTAAGCAAAGTCAAATCGCGCGTAGGCAGCAAGCGAGTAAAGTCGCGGTCAAATGTGACGAGATTCTCCGAAAGTGATTGGATCGCGGCAGCGATCCACGCATCGGTAACAAGATTGCCGCGTAACGCAAGAATCAACAGCGTATTGCGAAGCGCTGGCCATTCACTGCCGCACAAACTAAGTTCCACGCCGGGCGTTTCCATAATCGTGTCTAGGAACGCAATCGCATCCTCGACCGTATCGGGGTCTTTGAAAACGCGCGAATTTGTAACCAGTCGGAGAAAGCCCGTGACGACCATGGGCAGCAGAATTAGCGATTGCCGACCCTGGGCACACAATTCTCGAGCATGAGTTAACCAACCGCGAGCAACATCGTGATGTGAATGATCGCCGCGAAAGGCTGCGACCAACACGTTTACATCGGGCGTCATGTGTCAGCGGCGTCAAACAGGGACTGATTGCTGGCGCCATCGATTCCGGAACGTAACCCGCCGCGACGCTGCGATACCGGTAGCTCATCGAGCTTGCGTGGGACGCGACTTTTTTGTCGACGCAAACGCAGAACCAAACCTTCCTCGATCATCTTGGTCAGGGTGATGTGCTCTTTGGTCGCCCGCGCTTTCGCTTGAGCGACCAAGTTATCGCTGAGATTCAGGGTTGTTTTCATCAAACTGATGATACAGAAATCTGTATCTATTTTCAACAGCGCAAAAACAACAAATTAACTATGGGCGAGTCGCGGTGGTTATCCGACTGGTTAAGTGTGTAAGTAATTGATTATTAAATAAGTGCGGCGGCCTGCAAAGCCGTCCACGCCGGTTCGATTCCGACCCCCCCGCCTCCAAATAATCAATGAAAAGTCCAATATTTCTCCAGTTAATTCTAGATACGTTGGGGTGGCAGGGTGGTCGAGTGCCGAAATCGGTATGCAGAACTCGACGACAGACAGAGGCTCAGAGTAAATTGGCCCGCCGCACGCGGCGGGGCTTTCAAAAACCTGAACACCTAAAGCAGCTTCAACTGCGGATCGGATTCCTCTCTATGACGCCGAATATATTGCCGTATCACCTCGGCAGTTACCTTGTCTCCCACGGTGCGCACGACGTACCCATCCTCCCACAACTCCCCACCCCATAGCCGCCGCTTGACCGACGGGAATTTCTTGAATATCGCTCGCGCACTTAAACTCTTTAGCCTCCCCACTGATCTTGAATCTTTGCGAGACGCTGTATCTCGACCTCGTCCCGAAGGGCATCGCGGTCTATGCAATTAATCCTGGATTCGTGCGCACGCGCCTCACCGATCAAAACGATTTCGCCATGCCAGCGTTGGTGGAAGCGGCCGCCGTCGCCGCTGCTATGGTAGTGGGATTAGAGCGCGGCGAGTTCGAGATTCATTTTCCAAAACGCTTTTCTTGGTTCGTGAAGTGGTTGCGGCACATGCCCTACCAGCTGTATTTTCTCATCGCGCGCCGCGCCGCCAAACCGTGAACGCAAGCGCTATTCCAGCGCTGCGTTGGATTAAGAGGCGAATGAAATGACATCGGATGATTGGCCTTGCCGTTGGCGAACTCCCGGGTCTGGTTTACGCCGGCTACTCGCGATTCACCTCGCCTCACGCAACGCAGGCTAAGGTATTTCTCGATCCTCCGTGCGACTGCAAAAGCCTCTCAACCACGTTGTTTTTTAAGCCGCCGTAACCGCACCACAGCGCGGCAGACTGCATCGCTATAATGGCGTATCCGAAATCGACTATTGCGATTTTTTGCGCCACTCAAATTTGACCCATTCTGAAATCGCCCATTGGCCCGCGTTAGTTGCCGATTTGAATCAAGCATTATTTGCCGACCGTGTGCGTCTAGGCCAACGCCTCAATCGTGCACGCGGGCAGAATGATGCCACTGCAATCGAGAAACTCGCGCAGCAAATTTATCTTTCTAAAGCCAAAGCAAGGCATCGCCAGGATCGGCTCCCACAGCCGAGCTTTAGCGATGACCTGCCGATCGGCAATAGGCGCGGGGAAATCCAGGCTGCCATTGCTGCGAACCAAGTAGTGATTGTTTGTGGCGAAACCGGCTCGGGCAAAACCACGCAGTTGCCGAAGATTTGCCTAGAACTCAAACGCGGCGTGTACGGCGCCATCGGTTGCACCCAGCCGCGCCGTATCGCCGCGCGCAGCGTCGCGGCGCGCATCGCGCAGGAACTGCAAACGGAGGTCGGCCAACTGGTCGGCTATAAGGTGCGCTTCACCGATCGCGTACAGGAAAACACCTTGGTCAAGGTCATGACCGACGGCATTTTACTGGCGGAAATTCATAGCGACCGTTTTCTGTCCCACTACGACACGCTGATTATCGACGAGGCCCACGAGCGCAGCGTCAACATCGATTTCTTGCTCGGCTATTTGAAGCAACTGCTGCCCAAGCGCCCCGAACTCAAAGTCATCATCACCTCCGCCACCATCGACGCCACGCGTTTCGCCGAGCATTTCGACGGCGCGCCGGTGATCGAAGTGTCGGGCCGCATGTATCCGGTGGAC
>JANMJR010000081.1:0-3193 GCA_031371465.1 Pseudomonadota bacterium | reverse complement strand
GAAACTATGCGGTTGTTTCGCCGAGAGCATCGCATTGATCGCGACTTGTAGCCCGCCGTCCGTGCCGTTCTTGAATCCCACCGGCATCGACAATCCGCTCGCCATTTCTCTGTGGGTTTGCGATTCGGTGGTGCGCGCGCCAATCGCGCTCCAGGAAACCAGGTCCGACATATATTGCGGACTCATCGGATCAAGCGCTTCCGTTCCCGCCGGCAGACCGAGTTCGGCGATGTCGAGCAATAATTTCCGCGCCTTCTTCAACCCTTCTTCGATATGAAACGAATCGTCCATAAACGGATCGTTGATCATGCCTTTCCAACCCGTTGTCGTGCGCGGTTTTTCGAAATATACGCGCATGACGATGAACAACGTATCGTTGACTTCGTCGGCGAGTTTTTTCAGACGATGTGCGTAATCCATCGCCGCGATCGGATCGTGCACCGAGCACGGACCGACGACGACAAGCAAACACGGATCGCGTCGATCGAGAATTTGCTCGACGATAATCCGCGACTCAAACACCGTTTTTTCCGCGCGCGCCGAAAGCGGCAGCAACGCCTTAATCTCGCCCGGCGTGGGCAATACCTCGAGCGAGCTAATATTTACGTTATAGAGGCGATTTTCTTCCATGGCGCTTTCTTGTGGGGTGATTAAACTTCTGGAAGTTCGTCGTAGCCGCGCCCGATGAACTCGATCAAACAAAAACCGTGGCCAAAGGGATCGGCGAAGGTAGCAAAATGGCCCCAGTTGAACGTTTGCAAAGTTCCTTCGAGTAACGCACCGGCTCGTAGTACTCGATCCATCGACGCTGCGATATCTTGAACAACAAAATCCAAATGCACCGGCGTCCAATGGCGGCGATAGTCCCGTTGCTGCGAAATCGCCGGTGACGCCACACTGCCGCGCGGCTTTTCAATTAAATAAATTGGCGATGAGAGACCGAGCATTTCTTGAATATTTCCGAATAGTCGCCGGCCCGGGACTAAGCCTAAACCATCGCGATAAAAAGCGATCGCCTTTTCTAAATCATCGACGTCGATGTTGACGAGTAGATCGATCGCCATTGGCACACGATTCGCTTGTTTAAGCGCTGAAGGCGACTTTCGCCGCAGCAATCGTCTTTTCGATCTCCGTCGGGCCATGCTCCGCCGACACAAACCCAGCCTCGAACGCCGACGGCGCAAGATAAATGCCTTGGCTCAGCATCGAGTGGAAAAATTTGTTGAAGCGATCTTTATCGCATTCCAGCATTTCGGTGAAAGTCCGCGGCACATCTTTACGGAAAAATAGGCCGAACATGCTGCCGATTGAAGCACTTGAAAATGCAACCCCAGCTTGTTTCGCCACAACGCCAATGCCTTGAAGAATGGCTCTGGTATTGGATTCCAGCCTGGTATAAATACTCCGATCGCGTTGCAAAATCCTTAGAGTCGTCAGTCCGGCGGTGACCGCGACGGGATTGCCGGACAACGTGCCGGCTTGATATACGGGGCCGAGTGGCGCGAGTTTCGCCATGATGTCGCGCCGCCCGCCGAAGGCGCCAACCGGCAAACCGCCGCCGATAATTTTGCCGAGCGTGGTGATATCCGGCGTGATGTTGAAATGACCTTGAGCGCCTTTCGGTCCGACACGAAAACCGGTCATGACTTCGTCGAATATCAATACCGCACCATGTTGCGTACACAGCTCACGCAAAGTCTGCAAAAATTCCGCGTCGGGAATCAGCAAATTCATATTGCCCGCAACCGGTTCGACAATCACGCAGGCGATTTGATCGCCCATTTTCGCGAAGGTATCTTTGATCTGCTGCGAGTTGTTGTAGTCCTGCACCAAGGTGTGGGCAACAACTTCGGGCGGCACGCCCGCGGAGCTTGGATTGCCGAAGGTCAGTGCCCCGGAGCCGGCTTTCACCAGCAGCGCGTCGCCATGGCCGTGGTAACAGCCTTCGAATTTGATAATGGCATTGCGGCCGGTGAAGCCGCGCGCCAGGCGAATCGCCGTCATCGTTGCTTCCGTGCCGGAACTCACCAAGCGCACCTGCTCGATACTCGGCAACATCGCGCACAGCAATTGCGCCATTTCCAATTCCGTTTCCGTCGGCGCGCCGAAGCTCAGGCTATTTTCGGCGACACGTTGCACCGCTTGCACCACTTCAGGATGGGCGTGACCCAAAATCATCGGGCCCCAGGAGCCAACATAGTCGATATATTCCTTGCCATCCGCGTCGTACAGATACGCGCCTTTACCGCGCTGGAAAAAGATTGGCGTGCCGCCGACAGCCCGGAACGCGCGCACCGGCGAATTCACGCCGCCGGGAATGTATTTTTGCGATTGCTCGAATAGGATTTCATTACGTGTGGGCATGGTGATTTTTCATGTCTAATAAAGTAACTAGGACGATCCCCTCTCCCGCATGCGGGGAGAGGGGACGAAATTTTGAGCGCCGCGCGAAAATAATGACGCAAATTGCTTTGCTGTCGCCTCAACATCATCAGCATCAAACAACGCCCTAATCACGGCCACGGCATCGGCGCCGGCTTCAATCAACATCGGCGCATTTTCCAATGTAATGCCACCAATCGCGACTATTGGGCAAGAAATAATCTGCTTCGCTTCGCGCAATAAATCCAGCGATGGCCGCACGGCGTTAGGCTTCGTAGTCGAAGGAAAAAAACTGCCGAAGGCGACATAATCCGCGCCGTTTTTTTCCGCTTCGATTGCAAGTTCCAATTGATCGTAACAGGATACGCCGACGAGCATGCCGGAGAGCAAGGACTGATGCGCCTCTCCAATGGGCATATCCTGTGAACCCAGATGGACGCCGCTCGCGGACATGCTTTTCGCAAGTTCGGCGTCGTCGTTAATAATCAGCGGCACTCGATATTTCTTGCACAGTGACTGCAACGCTTGCGCCTGATTGGCCTTCAGATTCGGCGCGAGTTTTTTTGCGCGATACTGCAGCATGCTGGCGCCGCAGCGCAGTGCCGCTTCGACATCGCGCAGAAGCTGCGCCGTGTCGCCGGTTTCCGGGGTAATGGCATACAGGCCGTTAGTGAGTTTCGCCATTGTCGTCTTCGTCGCGCGCCCAAAACATTCGATCGGGAATGAATTGGCCCATGCCGGGACGAAAACCCGCTTGCAGCGTTTGCCAGGTATATTCCTGCGCTTCGTGAATCGCATCCGATAAATTGTC
>JANMJR010000058.1:0-2840 GCA_031371465.1 Pseudomonadota bacterium | reverse complement strand
CGTGATCTACGCGAGCGGCCTGCCGCTTGCCGAAATTGAAGCCATGGCAATGGATTTGCAGCCGACCGCGTTGCTCGATTTTTCCTATTCCGATCGCGGCTACATCCGCGGTGAGAAGCTGCAGAACTTCATCAATCGCCTTGTCAAGGGCAAGCACCTAGAGCAATTGCCGAAAGAAATCGCCATCGTTAGCACCGATCTAAAAACCGGCAACGCAGTCATTTTCAATCGCGGCGACAGCGGGCTCGCGGTGCGGGCGTCGAGCGCGATTCCCGGGCGCTTTCAGCCGGTGAAAATAAATGGCCGCGATTATCTGGACGGCGATTTGGTGAGCCCGGTGCCGATGCGCATCGCGCGCGAACTCGGCGCCGATGTGGTGATCGGCGTCGACGTCTCGGCCTTCATCGAAGACACGCCGACGCAGAAAGATTTTCCGGTGGATTGGATCGTGACCGGCACCATGCGCAAGACCATGGTCGATCATGAAACGCGCTTCGCCGATGTCATCATCCATCCCAACATCGGCTATTACGCCGGCTGGAGCGACAACTACAAGAAACGTTGCTTCGCCATCGGCGAACGAGAAACGCTGGCGGCGCTGCCTAAAATTAAGGCGGCGATAGAAGCGGCCAAAAAAAGAATTCCAGCGCGTTAATTTTTAGGGCCACTTACCGCAAATGGCGCGATCCGTCGACGCGCCCTCGTCTGCGAGCGCGCGTCCCATGATTGACAGCTCTTCGATAGTTACCGAAGTGGGCCGATTGCTTTTGTCCAGATAAGTGACCAACACCCGAACATTGCCGTTCTGACACCACTCCAACCCGGAGCGATCGGTGTCCTCGATCTTTACCACGCGGTGCGATCCGTAGCGGGCGTAATTCGTTTTCAGTGTCTCCAGATCCGTCTCATCCGGCGTAAAACCAATTTGATAAAGCGGACTGTCCGGCTCTTTTCCGGCAAACACAAAACCGGCGTTGCGTTCGCGCACGCGATTTTTTGCCGGAACGAATTTTTCCAAGTTCTCCGATTTCAACGTGCCGATGGTATCGCCGGACTTCGCGCCGAACACCGGCGCGCCGGTCAGTTTTCGAAATTCGCTCAGCTTCATGCCCAGCGGAAAAGGACCGTAGGCACGCGGCAAGTCATCGGCGGCCATGAGATTCGCCGTGATAAGACTTGCGAAAGCAAGCGCGCTGATTTTTTTCATGTTGTTCATTTGAATCCTTGTTGTGTCTCGGTGACGACTCGTTGTAACGCACCGTAGTCGCGCACGACTTTAAACTGCGGAAATTCGGCGACGATGTTATCCGGTGGGCAAAAGAAAAATCCGGCGTCGGCTTCGCTCAACATGCCGGTGTCGTTATAGGAATCGCCGGCGGCAATAACTTTGTAATTCAAGCTGTGAAAGGCTTTCACCGCCATGCGTTTTTGATCCTGTTGTCGCAAGTGATAGTGATTGACGAAACCGCGCTCGTCGGTACTTAGACGATGACACAGCAAAGTTGGATGACCGAGTTGACCCATTAACGGCATCGCAAATTCATAAAACGTGTCCGACAGAATCACCAACTGAAATTCGCTGCGCACCCAATCGAGAAATTCTTTCGCCCCCACCATCGGCGCCATGGTCGCGATGACTTTTTGAATGTCCGGCAGGCCCAGTTGATGTTCTTTGAGAATGCGCAGCCGCTGACGCATTAACACGTCGTAGTCGGGCACATCGCGCGTGGTCGCGCGCAGCTCATCGATGCCGGCGCGCTCGGCGAATTCGATCCAAATTTCCGGAATTAATACGCCCTCTAGGTCAAGGCAAACGATATTCAATGCAGCTCCTGTGTTGTCTAATTTTTTCTACTGACGCCCTTCCCTCATAGCCCTGGCCCTAGGCCACCTCGTAGGCTAGCCACTGGCCTTAGGCCGTGAGCGGAAGGGCGGAAATTCATCAACCATGCTTCATCACCACCGTCTTTACCGAAGTAAACCCAAACAACGCCTCAAAGCCTTTTTCGCGGCCATGACCGGAATGTTTTACACCGCCAAAGGGCAACTCGATGCCGCCACCTGCGCCGAAGTTGTTGATGTAAACCTGGCCGCTGCGTATCGCTTTTGCCAAACGCAATTGCCGGCCGCCGTCGTTGGTCCATACGCCGCAGTTCAAGCCGTAGGCGGTTCCATTGGCAAGACGTATCGCCTCGGCCTCGTCCTTGAACGGCATCGCGACCATCACCGGGCCGAAGATTTCGTCCTGGGCCAAGGTGTGTTGCGCCGGCACGTCGCGAATGAGATGCGGCTCGACGAAAAAACCACCCTTCGGCGCGTCGCCGGAAACACTGCCCTTGCCCGCCACTTTCAAGCCATCGTCCGAGGCGATTTTCAAAAAGCTACGCACCCGGTCCATCTGGCTTTTACGAATAATCGGCCCGCAATCCAGATCCTGTTGCGATCCGCCTACGCGCAGCGCATTCATGCGCGCGCCAAGTTTTTCCACGACTTCGTCATAACGGCTCGCCTCCACCAGCAAGCGGCTGCCGGCGGAACAAGTCTGCCCGGCATTTTGAATAATGCCGTTCGCCAAGACCGGCAAAGCCTGATCGAGGTCGGCATCGGCGAACACAATCTGCGGCGACTTGCCGCCCAGTTCCATGATGCAGCCGATGTGATTTTTTGCGGCGGCCTGCGCAACTAATGAACCCGTCGCGGTCGAGCCGGTGAACGACATGTGATCGATGCCCGTATGGGCAGACAAAGCCGAACCCGCTTCGTAACCAAAGCCCGGCACGATGTTGACGGCGCCGGGTGGAAAGCCTACTTCCGCCATCAGCTCAACCAATCGCAAGTGC
>JANMJR010000026.1:0-3272 GCA_031371465.1 Pseudomonadota bacterium | reverse complement strand
AAGCGCGTGTTGGTCATCGACGGCGAGGTTGTGCCTTACGCGTTGGCGCGTATTCCCAAAGCCGGTGAGACGCGCGGAAATCTCGCGCGCGGCGGCACCGGCGTGGCGCAACCGATCTCCGAACGTGACCGCGAGATCGCTGAGGCGCTTGGGCCGAAGCTCAAGGCCGATGGTTTGATACTAGTCGGCCTGGACATCATCGGTGATTATTTGACCGAAGTGAATGTCACCAGCCCCACGTGCATGCGCGAGATCGAGGATCAGACGGGATTTAATTCCGCGGCGTTGATGGTGGATGCGCTGGAGCGGCTGTCAAAATAGTGTAGCTGAGTCGCAAACGCCAAAGGGATTCCCGCCTTCGCGGGGATGACACATCTCTTCGTAGCATATGAAATCAATAAACTATTCAACCAGCGACATCGCCAGAGCCCCCGTTCCTCGTACCTTCCAGGCCTGCCTGCTTCTAGCGCTAGTATTCTCGCTGCTGCCAGCTTGTACCAAGGAGCCCATCTATCGCCAACAAAGTTACGTCTTCGGCACGCTGGTCGAAGTGACTATTTGGGGCGAAAACGACGCGCGCGCGCAGGAACTCATCGGCAAAGTGCTGCGCGAATTCGATCGCTTGCACAAAGAACTGCATGCATGGCAGCCAAGTGAACTCACCAAAGTAAACGATGCCCTCGCCAAGGGCGAAGCGATCACGACAACGCCGGAACTCGCGGCAATTCTGCAAGATGCAGCAAAACTTTCGGCGCAGTCAAATGGGACATTCAATCCGGGGATCGGTAAACTGATCGCGTTGTGGGGATTTCAGAGCGATGATTTTAAGCCGATTGTTCCCGACGCCGAAAAAATCAAAGCACTGGTGAACGCCAAACCGAGCATGGCTGATTTAAAATTCGACGGCGCAAAAATCAGCAGCAGCAATCGCGACGTCAAAATCGATCTTGGCGGTTATGCGAAAGGTTACGCGCTTGATCGCGCTATTGAAATTCTGAAAAAAGAAGGCACGCAAAACGCACTGATCAATATCGGCGGCAACATTATCGCAATGGGCGAGCGCGGCAATCGCCCGTGGCGCATCGGCATCCAACATCCGCGCAAGGCCTCGGCGATCGCGGCGCTGGATCTTTACGATGGCGAAGCGATCGGCACCTCGGGGGACTACCAACGTTACTTCGAAATAGGCGGCAAGCGCTATTGCCACATCATCAATCCGACTACCGGAATGCCGGCGGAAGGTGTTCAGTCCGTATCGATCGTCGCTAAAAGCGGAACACAAACGGGCGTATTGTCGGACGTGGCCTCGAAGCCCATCTTCATTTCCGGTGTGGAAAAATGGCGCGATGCCGCACGCACCATGAGCATCGATTTGGTGCTGCGCGTGGACAATAAAGGCAGCGCGGATGTGACGACGTTAATGTCGAAGCGGCTGACGTTCGACGACAAGAAGCTCGCTGTTCGAGAAGTCCCATAACCCAATTCATTGCGAACGGCCTGTTTTAACACCGCCAAACCTGCGCCCGGATTACCGACTCACAATGTCATCCTGAGCGCAGCGAAGGATCTGCTTTATTGCGACGAAAAAAGCAGATCCTTCGCGTTGCTCAGGATGACGGATGTTAAGGGTTTAGCCGCGCCAGTAGCGCTGTTCGCAATGTTTCTGCAAGCCCATTGGTGTTCGATCGATCAACGGATTCCCGTTTCGGCTGACCCCATATCGGCCCAGGAAAATGCCGATCATCGACGAATCGCGGAATCACATGCCAATGCAAATGGGGCATCATGTTGCCGAGGGAAGCGAGATTGATTTTGTCTGGGTTCATTGTTTCCCGTAGCGATTGTTCCACGGTGAATACGATGGACATGAAATGCATACGATCCCCGCTCGATAAATCCGTCATCTCGCGAACATGTGTTTGCCAGATGACGCGGCAAAAGCCGGGGTAGTCGAAATCCTCGACGAGGACGATTCTGCACCGGCTGTCTTGCGACAGCAATTCACCGCCAATTTCCGCACACAGTTCACAAGTCATCGCGGCGTCAGCGGAAAAAATTTTGGCTGATCGGCGACACGGGCCAGCCAACGACGTACCGCGGGATATCCGGCCAGATCAAATCCGCCCACATGGGCTTCATGGGTGTAGGCGAACAATGCGATATCGGCCATGGAATAGCGCTCGTCGACAAAAAACGATCGCGCGGCGAGTTGCTGCTCCATTACGGACAAGGTGTGATAGCCGCGTTCAAGCAACCGCGGTAATTCGGCCCGGCGCGGATGATCGGCGGGAAGATATTTGCAAATAAAGCGCGCGACGGCGATATAAGGCTCGTGGCTATACTGCTCGAAGAACAGCCACTGCATTACTTGCGCGCGGGCAAGTTTTTCACGGGGCATGAATTCGGTTTCGTCCGCGAGGTAATACAGAATAGCGTTCGATTCCGCTAGAAAAACCCCGGATTCAATTTCCAAGGTCGGGACTTTGCCATTGGGATTCTTCGCCAAGAAATCCGCGGTTCGTGTCGAACCCTGCATGATGTCGATCTCTTCCCACGCATAGGGCTGCCCGAGTTGTTCGAGCAGCAGTTTTACTTTGTAACAGTTGCCCGATGAGGACATGCCGTAGACTTTGAGCATGCTATTTTTCCAGATAATATGTTCATCAATGTTGCCGTCAAATTTCCTTACGGTCAACGCGATGGGGCGGGCAACGATTTCCCCACGCCAACCATAGGGTGGGCTGTTACGTCTAGCCAGGAATTTCGGCCTCGACCAGCTTCCCGAGCAGAACGAGCGATTCTTGCCAACCCAAGTAGCACGCTTCCACCGGGATAACGTCGGGAATGCCCTCTTGCACGATGTTCACTTCGGTGCCCACCGACACTTGCTTCAGGATAATCGTGACTTCAAGGGCGCCAGGCAGATTCGGATCGTCGAACTTGTCCGTGTAGCGAATGCGCTCGTGCGGAGAGATCTCCAGATATTCGCCGCCAAAGGAATGAGATTTCCCGTTACTGAAATTCGTGAACGACATGCGAAACGTGCCGCCGACCTGAACATCCATGTGGTGGACCTTACAGGTAAATCCATTCGGGGGAATCCACTTGGCCATTGCGTCGGCATCAAGAAAGGCGCGATAAATTCTTTCGGGCGGGGCGCGGAAAACGCGATGAAGTCGGACGGTGCTAGGCATGGGTTGGTCTCCTTGGGTTGGTCAATGCGCCATCACTGTGCGGTCTGCAGCCCATTCGCGCAACGCCTGTATTTCCTC
>JANMJR010000008.1:0-4462 GCA_031371465.1 Pseudomonadota bacterium | reverse complement strand
CCAGGATATCGCGCGGGTATTGCAGGCTCGGTTCGCTGAGCAAATTCAGTCTAAGCCCGAGTTACTGGCGCTCCATTTGACGCAAGCGGGATTAATCGATGAGGCCGTTCCGAAGTGGCTGACGGCAGCCAGGCTCGCCGCGAAGGGCACGCGCTACCGCGAAGCGCAAAGCCATGTCGATTCGGCGCTGGCAATTGTCACGCTTTTGCCGGATGCGGTGCGAGCGAATGTCGAGGT
Organism: Pseudomonadota bacterium; assembly: GCA_031371465.1. Taxonomy (GTDB): domain Bacteria; phylum Pseudomonadota; class Gammaproteobacteria; order Burkholderiales; family JALYOK01; genus JALYOK01. Next base: position 4,225 of record JANMJR010000008.1, on the reverse strand, counting down.
CTCGCTGTTGGTCACCGGAGCATTCTGCCGCTTTGCCATAGAAGGCTATGCTTCCGAGTCAGCCGCTCGAATGCTCGCGCGGGTTGAGGCGGTGCTCGACCACGTCACTGATACAAATACGCTCGATATTGCATTGTGGGCGATCGGTGTTCATGCCTGGGTTCGCGGAAATTTACCCAAGGCTCTTGCGACATACGAAAGGCTAACCGCGCTCGCTGAAAAATCCGGTGAAATCGATCGGACGGTGTTTGCCTATTTTTGTCTAGGTACGGCGCTCAACAACGTAGCACAATTTGCCCGTGGCTACCGGCTACTCGAGTTTGTGATCGAAAAGTACCAGACCGAGCGGCATGGTCAATTCGTGTACGCCATAGGCCAGGACCTCAAGACCTCAACAGCCTCTTTTATCGGGATGATTCGTTTATGGTCAGGTCGCGCGAACGAAGCCCGCCACTATTCACAACTAAGCATCGCTCACTCGGAAGCCATCGCTCATCCTTTCAGCTTAGCGATGGCGCTTAGTTTTGCGAGCCTCGTCTTGGCGGAAATGGGTGAGTGCGAGGACGCCATTCGCCTGAGCAAGCGTTGCATCGAATTGTCTGAGTTGCAGAATTTGCCCCATTGGAAGGCGTGGGCTGTCTTCGCCGAAGGCGTCGCGCTTGTGCGGCAAGGTTACTACGATCGCGGGCTTGCCAATCTAAACCAAACGAGTCAAATCTTTCAAGCGATGGGCCAGCAAACCGGAAGCGCCTGGATTCGCGCATGGCAAGCGATCGCGCTCGCGCACCTGGGCCGCTTTGCCGATGCACGGCGCCAGGCGGATCTAGGCATCCAGAGCTGCCAGGAAACCGGCGAAATCTTGCACCTGCCATGGGTACTGCACGCGCGTGGGATCGCTGAACAACTCGATACCAACGCGGAAACAGCAACCGCTGAGTACTGGTTGAATGAAGCGCTAGTCGAGGCGCGATCCCGTGACAATCGGTGGCTGGAACTACGCGTTGCTTACTCATTGGCCGGTTTGTGGCGATCACAGGGCAAACGCAAGGAGGCACTGTTTATATTGATGCCGGTTTACGACTGGTTCACCGAAGGCTTCGATACGAAAGTTTTGATCGTGGCTATAGCACTGCTTGAGGAGTTGGCGTGACGATTGCGCTTGACGAAACCAATAAAGTAAATGATCGGGTGCGCATTGCGCACGCCACTTCTCGGCGAGGGATAAACGCGTGCGCGGTGCGCACCTCACGCAAGAAAAACGCGTCGTCCTCTAGCGACGCCGGGGCGGATTTGCTGCGTCGATCAGGCGACAAGCGATGTCGATAGTGTTTCTTACCACGCCGACATTGCCGACATACCCGCCCAGCGCTTCCTCGGCTCGACGGCGCAACGCCTTGCCGCCGATCAGGCGTTCGCGCGCAAGCGCCTCCATGTCTCGGCGATCCTGATCGGAGAATCGAGACAGTTTGCTCACGGCAAGGTCTAGCGGGCCGAGCACGCGAACATCGATGATCTTGCTATTGACTCCGGGAATGGCTACCGAGACTGAATCTTTGTAGGCATTTTCATGCAGCAGACCAAGGCTGTCGTTGTAATTGCGGTCCAAATAGAGCACGCGCGCGTGGCCGTCCGGATCGCGGTAGGACACGCTTAGATCGTCCGACAAAACGAGTCGCCGCGAAAAAGTCGCATCAATATCTTCGGAGACTCGCGCACCCATGTGAAGTTGCAAGGCGGCGCCGCCTGCCACATACATGCGAACCGGAAGCGCGCTGGCGGGGGAATTTTCAAGCGATTGTGCGATCCGGCCGACAAGTTCCGCGAACGCCGCCAGATAATCCTGGGTGACGCGCTTATCGGGTCGCATGGGCGATTCGTGCGCGCAACATGGGTAAAAACCGGGCCGGGCGAATCGGGCTACGCTTGAGCCAGAGCGCAAATACTTCGGGCGTACTGACTCCGACATGCAGTGATTCCGCCAGTCGCAAATAGCGCGTCCGGTCAAAACCGTCGGCGCCGGCCAGTAGGGTCGCGAGGCCACCCATCAAAAATTCATCACCTTGTGCGCGCCACTGAGCCGCGTCCACATTGCCGGAGGCACATAAGTTGAGCAGCGCCGATTCGTATTCCCGGTCAAATGACTTGGGTTGGCGTGGGTCGATTTGCGCGGTGATGGGTACTGCTACAAGCGTGCAGCCCGCGCCGCCGGCCAACGCCCAGAGCGTTCGAATGTCACAAGTCAATCGTGTGCCCAACCTGGACAGCGTCTCCGCGGGCACACCCGACGCGCGCGCCCACTGCGCGTCGCTGGTGAAGCGCTGGCGCGCCAATGCGCGCAAGGACGCAAATAAGCGTTTGCGCGGATCGTCATCGGATTCTTGCGTTGTTGATGTAACCATCAATATAGTGTTTCACAATATTGATGAATTCGTCAATATAGTGATAGGCATCCTTGATTACGCGAGCGTCTGGCGAAATCTGGAACTGTGAATAAGTCACAATTTTCCTGTGCATTAACGCAATGATGGCTGTCTCGCCGAAGCGGAAGATGGAAACCATAGCAACACGTAAACAACCACAGGAGACCATCATGACACGTAATCAACTTATCCAAGAATGTCACCTCGTTACCGTTCTCGCGCGCTGGATACAAACCTATTACGTGCATAAGTTCGAGCGCTATCTTGCAGCCCATGAATTAGCCGACTAAGACCAGACTTCGCACTTTCGTTATTTCGTTTCACAGAAGTAAAGATTTTCACTCACCAGCAGTCTACTAAAGGAGATACCACCATGCTTACCACCAAAACCCTAGCCATCGCCATCGCCGCTGTTGCAATTTCGCCCCTCAGCGCTCACGCAGCCGAACGTCAAACCAATCCGTTACACCCGGCGTATTACGCCGAGCGGACCGTCGTTGACTTCCAATACCTATCCACCCAGGCCTATGTAGACGCCGGCAATCCGTTACACCCGTCCTATGCCAAGACCGCCTTCCGCGACGAGTGGCTCACCACGGCGGCGATCAGCGGCAACGCCTACGTCGATTCGAACAACCCATTGCACCCGATGTTCAAACGTTAGTCACTGTACTGCCTCCTCTTTGCCCGGCGCTTCGTCGCGCCGGGAGTTTTTTCGGGAGCCGACGAATGGACGTAGCGCGCGTCCAATGCTAACGTACTACCTATAAATTACGACGCACCGACGGCGTCGGATTGGGGGAATTAATGAAATCGTTTGGGCAATGGTTGGCCGAGATCGAACTCGATCGCTACGCAGAAGTATTTTCCGAGAACCGGATCGACTTCGATGTTATCGCCACGCTGACAGAAAGCGATTTGCGCGAACTCGGCATTGCCCTTGGCGATAGAAAACGTCTTATACAAGCGATTGCCCAATTAAATGGCCAGTCCGTGGTCGTGCCGCTTCCGATCGCGGTGGCCGCAGCGACAATTTCACCACCCATATCCGCTAATGCAGGCGAATCCACCGGCGAACGTCGTCAACTCACGGTGATGTTCTGCGACCTGGTTGGTTCGACGGCGTTAAGCGAGAAACTCGACCCAGAAGAGCTGCGCAATTTGCTGCACAGCTATCGAACCGTCTGCGGTGAAGTTATTGCCCGTTACGAAGGCTTTGTCGCCCGTTATGTCGGTGATGGGATTTTGACTTACTTTGGTTGGCCCAAGGCCCACGAAGAAGACGCGGAGCGGGCGTTACGTGCGGCGTTGGAAATTGTTCAAGCGGTGAAGCGCGCAACGTCCACTGAGGCGTTGTCGGTGCGCATCGGCATCGCCACCGGTGCGGTCGTTGTCGGTGAACAGGCCGGGGTGGGCGAGCAATCCAAGTTAGCCATCGGCTCCACCCCCAATCTCGCGGCCCGGCTGCAAGGCTTGGCCAGCGCCGATCAAATCGTCATCGCCTCGTCTACCCATCGCCTAATCGGTAACGCCTTCGAACTCTCGGACCTGGGCGAACATGAACTGAAAGGCATTGCCGAACCGGTGCACGCCTGGCGAGTCATGGCTGTCAGCGCTGCGGCAAGCCGCTTTGAAGCGGCGACTCATGGTTTCGTCACGCCGCTGGTCGGACGCGAACAAGAGCTGGGGCTGTTGCTCGATCGCTGGCAACAGGCCCAGGAAGGCGAAGGCCAAGTGGTGCTGTTGTCCGGAGAACCCGGCATCGGCAAGAGCCGGGTCTTGAGCACGTTGCGCGAGCGGCTGGA
>JANMJR010000515.1:0-8135 GCA_031371465.1 Pseudomonadota bacterium | reverse complement strand
GGTTATTGGCTCCTGGCGATGCCATGCTCAATCGCCGCACCGCGCTTGCCTTGCAGCTCGATGCTACGAAACTTGCGCAGAAAATCTAATCTCGATAGATTGCAGGTATTGAGTTGCCGTTAAGGGAGAAAGATAAAGTGATTGTCGGAAAAATTTTAAAATTTGGCGTTGTCGCGGGGATCTTCGGCGCATGTTTGGGCACTGTTTCCGCAGAAACCTGCGCGCCGGACAATCTCGGCGAACACAAATCGAAATTGACCGTTTACAAAGCGTCGGGCCAATACGATTCAGACCTTGCCGCCGTAGCAGCCGAAGCAAAACAATATTTGCAGGAACGATTGGGCAAAGTGAGTAAGCCCGCGATCGTTTTGGATATCGACGAGACGGCGCTATCCAATTATCCCGCGCTGAAAATTAATGACTACGGTTTCATCATCGGCGGTGCGTGCGATTTGGAGAAAGGCCCGTGCGGTTTTCTCGCCTGGATCGAGATGGCAAAAGGAACGGCCATCGCGCCCGCGATGGAACTTTATCGTTTCGCGCGGGAAAACAACGTCGCGGTATTTTTCATCACCGGTCGCCCGGAGCGCACCCGTGAGGCGACGGAGAAAAATTTGCGCGAGGTCGGCTATGACGTTTGGGAGAAAGCGGTGTTGAAACCGAACGACATGAAAGTGCCGAGCGCGGCGGATTACAAAGGGCCGGTGCGTTGTGAATTGGTCGCGCAGGGTTACAACATCGTCGTCAACATGGGCGATCAGCCGAGCGATTTGGCGGGCGGATGTGCGGAGAAATCCTTCTTGCTGCCGAATCCGTTTTATCGGATTCCTTAGCGCAGTTCTCCACGATGTCATTCCCGCGAAGGCGGGAATCCATAGTCCGGTTGTAATTCAATACGCCAAATGGGTTCCCGCCTACGCGGGGATGACAGAGTAGTTTGCGGAAGTTATTTCACTTGAAACCTGCAATCGAATTTTTTAGGCACTAGGAGGAAAACAACAATGACCACACCAGCCATCACCGCCGATACCCAAACCGAAAAAATCTTCACGTGGCGGCGCGGCTTCAATGCGATGCACTTAATCGACATTGGCGTGGAGGTTGGATTGTTCAAAGCACTCGCCGCCCTGCCGGAAGGACTGACATCTTTGGCTCTTGCGCAGCAATTGAATTTGAAAGCTCACTTCGTCAACGTCTGGTGCACCACCGCCTACAGCTTCGAGTTGCTCGAAGCGGACGAGGGGACGCGGCAATTCAAACTCGCACCCTTCATCGACAAAATCCTCGCCTCACCCGGCCATCCGCGCTACCTCGGCGGCTACGTGAAACTCGGTACAGCATTCGCGACGGAGGATTTTCGCCAAAGCGTCGAATCGTTCAAGACCGGAAAAACGGTTCCTTTTCAAGGTCGCGGCGAAAAGTTCGCGAATACGATCGCCGACGGTACGATGGGTTTGCAAGTGTTATCGGCGAGAAAAATTTTGCCGGAGTTGCCGGGGCTGAACGAGAAACTTGCCATGGGCGGTGCGGTACTCGAAGTCGGCTGCGGCGCCGGCAATCATTTGCTGCAACTAGCGAACGCGTTTCCCAACGCGCGCATTGCAGGAGTCGATATCGATGCAGACAGTTTGAACGTCGCGCGCGCGAAGCTTTCCAAGGCGGGACTGGAAAATCGCGTATCGGTGTTTGAAGGTGATATCAGCCTCGCGACGCAAATGGGCCATTTTGACGTAGCGGTGATGATCGAGGTGCTCCACGAAATCACTCCGGCGATTCGCGCACCGATCATCAACGCGTCCGCAAGCGCATTGGCGCCGGGTGGTTATCTTGTCATCATCGATGAAACTTATCCCACTACATTGGCGGAAATGCGCCAAAAAGAATTTTTGTTTCCAGTGCAAACGGGTTTCGAGGAATTGATGTGGGGCAACGTCATTCCGACGCGCGAAGAGCAAGAGAGTTTACTGCGTAGCGCGGGATTCCATGGCGCGATCAATCGCTCGATCATCGGGGAAGGATTTACGCTACTGACGGCGCAGAAAACCTAAATTTGGTTTGCCTTAAAAAGTTATTGCTAGAAGTCCTTGTCATTGCGAAGCGTGGGACTCCTCGCAATGACAGTGCAAGAGTTATGCGGTCGCCGCGACCCCCTTCACAACCGCTGGCCGCGCGGATAGCACCGCGCCCCAGCGCGCGAGATTGTTGAGATCGCCCGCTCGATCGGCGACACTTTTGCGCGCGGCGTAAATCGGATACAGCGCGAGATCGGCGATCGACAACTCATCGGCGAGAAAGTCGCGGTCGTTTAAGCGCGCATTCGCGTCGCGGAAAAAACGTAGCAGGCGATTTTCGAGGAACTCGACATTGGCCGGCGATTTATCCGGCAACATGTTCATCGACAGAAAAATCGCATTGCTGGCGCCTGCGCAATCGGAGCACGCCTGCATCAGCCACTGCCGCGCAATCGCGCGTTTTGCTGTGTCGGTCGACAGCAACTTGCCGGTTTTCTCCGCAAGATACATGACGATCGCGCCGGACTGCGCAAGAGAAAAGGGTTTAGCGCCGGGGCCATCGTGATCGACGATGGCCGGAATCATCCCGGCTGGATTGATCGCGAGGTACTCTGGCTTTTTTTGGTCGCCGTTTTGAAAATTAAGCTTATGCAGCGTGTAAGGTAACGTCAACTCTTCCAGCGTAATGGCGACGCGTTGGCCGTTGGAGGTGGCTGCGGTGTAGAAGTCGATCATGGTGGCTTTCCTAAAAATAATGCATGTTTAAGGCAGAACCATTGGTTCAAATCACGACGCTTTATATAGCAAAATGACTATTTCTTTTGCGGCGCTTCGATTTTTTGCGTGACGATTTCGTTGGACCGAAAGTCTTCCAGCCACACCGCGGTACCACTTGGGCCGATGGCGCCTTTCACAATGTAGACGCCGTCGGGCTTGGGCTCGAAATCCACGGCGCCTTCGGCTTTGTAGTTTTTTCCGCGCATAGAGTGAAAGATTTCTTGTATCGGCGCGGCGTGGGCGTTTCGTGCGACGAGAAACAGCTTCATTTTTTTAGCTGGGACGAGTCGTTCTGACGTAATCGCCTTCATGTCGAAGCCATTGCCACGACTATTCGAGCGCGATTCAGACTCGCTATCGCTAATATCTTGACCGTCAATTTTATCAACGTAAAACATCGGCGTTCCGGGATGATCTTCCGATTCGTCGCCAACGAAATCTTTAATCAATGCGGTTGGTCCGGTATAGCCTTTGGGAATGGGGTTAACTGCACAGCCACTAGCAATCGCTAGAACGAACAACGCCGAAAATATTTTCTTCATTTCGCCCCCGTTATTGATTAATAGTATGTAACTTCTTCCGCCAACCGATTTACTGCCTAGATCTGAGGCATTGCCTGAAGAGCCGCATGTATACTAACTTTCAGGACATGCTATGCCAAGAACTAAACCGGATGGACTTCCTGGCTAAGCGCGCTAGAGCATCCCCAATTCCAATTTCGCCGCGTCTGACATATTATCGCGCGACCACGCGGGTTCCCAAACCAGTTCGACTTTCGCATCGTTCACCCCTTCAACTGCCCTCACCGCATTTTCCACCGTGCCGGGGAAAGTTTGCGCCACCGGACAACCAGCGGCGGTGAGTGTCATCTGAATCGCGACGTTATTATCGTCGTCGATGTCGATGCTGTAAATCAAACCGAGGTCGTAGATGTTGACTGGAATTTCCGGGTCGAACACCTGCTTCAACGCATGCACGACTTTGCCTTCGATGGTGTCGAGCGGCGGCGAAGGCAAGCCTGCCGCCTCCCGTTGCTTCTCGTCTTCATCTTTGTACAACCAATCCATTACGCCCATCTTTTCTACTCCGTCGAAACCGGGTCTTGCTGGTTTTTCAATGCGGCTTGCAGCGTGTGCCATGCCAGCGTGGCACACTTTACTCGCGCCGGGAATTCGCGCACGCCGCTCAACACTTCTAGCTTGCCCAGCGCTTCCGTCGGCTGGGCTTCATCGGTTGTGACCATGGCGTGGAAGTCTTGAAACATCGCCTCGGCTTCCGCTTCGGTCTTGCCTTTTAGAGTTTCCGTCAGCAGCGACGCGGATGCCGTGGAAATCGCGCAGCCTTGGCCTTCGAAGCTCACATCCTTGATCACGCCATTCTCGACGCTGAGATACAGCGTAATGCGATCACCGCACAGCGGATTGAAGCCCTTCGCAAAACGGTTCGGCTCGAACAGCCGGCCGAAATTGCGCGGCCGCTTGTTGTGGTCGAAGATGACTTCTTGATAGAGGTCGGTTAGATCGGACATCAAGCAAATACCTTCTGAACCTTGCGAATGCCCGCAAAAAGCGCGTCGATTTCGCTGCGCGTGTTGTACAAAGCAAACGACGCGCGCGCCGTGGCCGGTATCCCGAAGCGCTCCATCACCGGCATTGCGCAATGGTGTCCGGTGCGAACGGCGATGCCCTCGTGATCGAGTATCGTGCCGATATCGTGCGGGTGTATGCGGCCTAGCGTGAAAGAAAACACACTCGCTTTATCGCGCGCCGTACCGATAATCTTCAAGTCGGGAATATCGCGCGACAGCGTGGCCGCGTATTCGAGTAAATCGTGCTCGTGGCTCGCGATATGATCGAGCCCCAGTTCGTTCAAATAGTCGATTGCCGCGCCCAGACCGATGCCGCCGGCGATAGCAGGCGTGCCCGCTTCGAACTTATAGGGCAGGACGTTGTAAGTGGTTTTCTTGAAGCTCACGGTGCGTATCATGTCGCCGCCACCTTGGTAGGGCGGCATCGCTTCGAGCAATGCTTCTTTGCCGTATAAAATGCCGATGCCCGTCGGGCCGTAGATCTTGTGTCCGGACAACGCGTAAAAATCGCAGCCGATATCCTGCACGTCGACCTTGATATGCGGCGCGGCCTGGGCGCCGTCCACCAGCACCACCGCGCCCGCCGCGTGACCCATCTGGGTGATCTTCTTAATCGGCGTGACCGAGCCCAAGGCATTCGCGACATGGGTGATGGCGACGATTTTGCTACGCTCGTTCAGCAGTTTGGCATAGGCATCCATGTCCAACTCGCCGCTGTCGCTGATGGAAATCACGCGCAACACCGCACCGGTCGCCTCGCAAGCCATTTGCCAGGGCACGATATTGGAATGGTGCTCCATTTCCGAGACGATAATTTCATCGCCCGCTTTGAGCTTGCTGCGGCCGTAGCTCGCGGCGACGAGGTTAATCGCTTCCGTCGCGCCGCGCACGAAGATCACTTCTTCGTTTTTGCGCGCGTTGATGAATTGCCGTGCTTTGCCGCGTGCGCCTTCGAAGGAATCCGTCGCTCGCTGACTTAAGTCATGCACGCCGCGATGAATATTCGCATTCAAATGAGTGTAGTAATCGCGCTCGGCGTTGATCACTTGCCACGGCTTTTGCGACGTCGCGGCGTTGTCGAGATAGACCAGCGGCTTGCCGTGTATCAATTCTTTCAGGATCGGAAAATCGTCGCGCACGCGGGCGAGGTCATAACCAGTGCGTGCTTCAGGTTTTGTAGCAGCGGCGGCGGTCATAGAAATTCCTTTAGCAAATCGGCATCGGGCAAGCGGCTCATGAGGATTTGTTCCATACGCTGGCGCAAGGGCAAGTAGGTCAATCCGCCGACCAAATCTTCGGCGAAGGCGAAAATCAACAAGGTGCGCGCTGACGTTTCGTCGATGCCGCGGGTGCGCAAATAAAACAACTGATTGGCGTCGAGTTGGCCTACCGTTGCGCCGTGGGCGCACTTTACGTCGTCGGCATAAATCTCGAACTCCGGCTTGGTATCCACTTCGGCATTTTCCGACAGCAACAAATTGCGATTGCTCTGCGAGGCGTCGGTTTGCTGCGCGTCCTTGTGAACGATCACCTTGCCGTTGAACACCGCGCGAGACGTGCCGTCCAGAATACCTTTGTAAAACTCGCGGCTGACGCAGCGCGGCTTGGCGTGATCGATACGCGTGTGGTGGTCGACGATTTGCTTGCCTTGAGTCAGATACAAACCATTCATCACGCAGTGGGCGTGCTCGCCGTCAAAATAAGTCGAAATATCATTACGCGAAAGACTACCGCCGAGCGCGAAAGAGTACGACGCGAACTCGCTCGCCTGCGCCTGCGTCGCGCGAATATCGGCGATATGGCTTGCGGCAGCGCTTTCCTGTTGCAGCTTCAGATGTTCAATGCGCGAATCACGCGCCGTGCTGATTTCGGTGCTGATGTTATTGAAATAAGCGAAGTCGCCGAGGCTGGCGAAGTGCTCGATTACCCGCGCGTGGGCGCCCGACTCCGCGACGATAATGTTTTTCACGTTGCCGATCGTGTCGCTTGCCGTTTGCAGGAACAACACGTGAATCACCGCTTCGACTTCGGTACGCTCCGGTACGATCAACACATAGCCATCGGCAAACAGTGCGCCGTTCAAGGCGCCGATGCCGGTGGCGAATTTCGTTTCGCCGAAATAGCGCTCCAGTTTTTGCGGATAGGTTTTCAGCGCGGTGTTGATATCAGAAAGAATCACGCCGTTCGGCAGCACTTTCCGCACGGAAAGTGCCTCGGAAAAATGGCCATCGATAAACACTAGCGAATGCGCATCGTTATCGAGTTTCAGATTGGCAATGGCTGCGAGGCAAGCCGGATGCGGCTCTGGCCCTAGGCCACCCGGCCCGGGCACACTAGGCTGCAAGCCACGCCCATCAAGGCGCGCCAGCGAGGTGTATTTCCAGTTCTCGTGTTTCTTGGTCGGAAAGCCGAGCTCGGCGAATTGCCCAATCGCACGCTCGCGCGAATTTTTGAGCCACGGCAAATTCGCGCCGGCAAGTCGCGCCGATTGTTCGCGGAACACGTCGAGGTAATACTCGCGCGCATTGAAAACAGAGGTCACGCTCACGCTGCCGCCTGGGCCTTCAATTCTTTCTCAATCCAGCCATAGCCCTTGGCTTCCAATTCGAGCGCCAATTCTTTGCCACCGGATTTGACGATGCGCCCGTGGGCTAATACGTGCACGTAATCCGGCACAATGTAGTCGAGTAAGCGTTGGTAGTGCGTTACGACCAGCATCGAGCGTTCCGGTGTGCGATTGGCGTTGACGCCCGCCGACACGACTTTCAGCGCATCAATATCCAAGCCGGAATCGGTCTCGTCGAGAATCGCGAGCTTCGGCTCCAGGATCGACATTTGCAACACTTCGTTGCGTTTTTTCTCGCCACCGGAAAAGCCCTCGTTCACCGCGCGGGAAATGAAGCTTTGATCTATTTGCATCATCTTCATCTTGCCCTTCACCATTTTCAGAAAGTCCATGGCGTCCAGATCCGATTCGCCGCGATGCCGGCGGATGGCGTTAAGCGCGGCCTTGAGCAGGTTGATATTCGAGACGCCGGGGATTTCCACCGGATATTGGAAGGCGAGAAAGATGCCTTCGCGCGCCCGCTCCTCCGTCGCCATCGCGAGCAAATCTTTTCCCAGATAAGTGACTTCGCCGGCGGTCACCACATAGCTATCGCGCCCGGCCAACACGTTGGCGAGCGTTGATTTTCCCGAGCCATTCGGCCCCATGATCGCGTGGACTTCGCCGGGGTTAATCGTCAGATTTATGCCGCGTAGGATGTCTTTGTTATCCACGTTGGCGTGCAGATTTTTAATAGTGAGCATGTTCAGTTACAGTTCTTCTCGATGGATTCGTTGAGTTCGCCGATGATGCGAGCGCGCTGCTTGTTGTTGATAGGTTCGGCCTTGGGGTCGACAATAATTTCCGCGCCATCGGCACTGCGCGCCACGCGCTCCCTAGTGCCGACTACCTGCTCTAAATCTTTGCGATAGAACTCGCAGGCTTTTTTCCGCTTGTCCGCTTCGTCGGTCGCGACCTTATCCGATGATTCTTTCCCGACTTTGTATTTTTCATCCTGCCGTTTGCGAAAATCTTCGTCCTTATGGCGCCAAAATTCGGCGTTAGGTGTCGCTGTGGCGCCGCCGGTTGCGGGCGCAGGATCTTCCACTTTCACTTTTGTTCCTTTGACGTCCGGCGGCGGGGTGTTGGAGTAATGCACTTTGCCGTTGGCATCGACCCACTTATAAATGTCCGCTGCACCCCCGTTGAACGC
>JANMJR010000510.1:0-11093 GCA_031371465.1 Pseudomonadota bacterium | reverse complement strand
GGCGTGGCGCGGTTGATCTCGTCGGCCAAGATCAAATTGGCGAACACCGGGCCCGGCTGAAACTGCAATACCTTCTCGCCGCGCTCGCCTTCGCGCAACACGTTGCCGCCGACGATGTCGCCCGGCATCAAATCCGGCGTGAATTGTATGCGCGAAAATTTCAGATGCAACACGTCGGCCAAAGTTTGGATCAGTTTTGTTTTGCCGGTGCCGGGAATACCTTCGATGAGGCCGTGGCCACGCGCCAGCAAGCAGGTAATCACGCCTTCAATGACATCTTCGTTGCCGACGATCACGCGCCCTATCTCGGCATGCACACGACGGAATTGTTGTTGGAAATTGTCGATCTGCCGCTCGGTGCTGGCGTCGTTCATGGTTCTTTCCGGTTGAGGTTCAAAAAATATTCTTTAACCGCACCGCGGTACGCCAGAGGGATGCGCTCGCCACTCACGCCGCTCTCGCTGACGTAGCGCGTTTGTTGCGGCGCGTTTTGATAGGCCTGCTGCGCTTGCTGCGCGCGTGTGGCGGCATAAACCGAGTCGCTGACGCCTTGCGCATCGGCGTCGTCCGACCGGTTACTGTCGATTTTGAGGCGCTCAAGTTTTGCCGCCAGGCGCATGGTGCGCTTGCCCAGCACCGATTCGGCCTCGATATTGTTGTTATCGCTATTATCGTTAGCGCTGGGTTTTCCGCCGGCGCCGAGCGACGTTTGGCTGACGCGCCGACCCATGGCGCCACCTTCGATATCGGTTGTGCCCGCGAACTCACCACCCTGAGTTTGACTGCGCCGCGCTTCACGCGGTCCATAGCGCGCCAATGGCACCGCCGCTTGGAGCGGGTTATTGGTCACCTCATCCGCCGTGTGACGGGCTGGATTGTTCGCGCGTATTTGCGTGTCTTGGTCGAGTTTTTGCGCGAGGCCGAGCGCCTGCGCTAATTGATCGTCCGCCCCGCCATCGCTTAGCGGTTGGGGCGCGTCGCCGCCGAGGCTAAAAATATCTTTGGGGCGCGCCAGCAGATCCGGGCTTGCTGGGGCTGTCGCTGCCGCGGCTAGGTTGCGCCCCGCAGCAGGTGCGCGCGCGTACTCCCGCTTGCGACTGATTTCCGCCAATAGTTGCACGGCCCGCGTCGAGTCGCGCGCTTGGATCGCCGCGGCAATGGCCACCCACTCGTTGCCCAGGCCCAGCGAATGAATCGCGGATTCCAGTTTCGCCCAAGCCGCAGCGTTGGCCGAATTTTCCGGTTCCGCTTGAACACCTGCCGACGAATCGCGCCGCGCAAGCGCGGCGGATCTCGCCGTGGCTGGCTTGGCGCGTTCAATCGCAATCGTTGGGGCATGCGCTGACCAGCGGTAGTGCAAGCGCGGCGAATACCACGCCAGCCACCCAGCAATCAGCGTCAGTCCCAGCGCGGTAAACGCGCTGCGCGGAATTGCGATCGCAACTAGCGTATTCAGATTTAATTTTTGCAGCGCTAGAACCGCGCGCTGAATTTGCAAGTCGATAAGCGGCGGCGCGTGGCCCTGCCGCGCAAACCAATAGGCCGTCTTAAGTTCGTCTTGCAGGTCGACGCGCGCGTCGGTTGCGGCGGCGGCTTGAGCCAGCGTGGTGCGGCGCATGCTGCGCGCGGCGAAAAATCCGCCGCTGCCGATGACAAACAAAACCAGCAGCGCTTTGACTGCACTCATCACCCCAGGCGCGGGGATCAAGGCGGCAAGGATTTGATAGACTACGAGCGTGCTCGCTATTGCGCACGCCGCCCACGCCAACTCGCGCAACGCCGCGCGCAAGCGCATGCGGCGCGAAATCAAGGTCAGCGAAGAGATGAGTGCGTCGCGGTCTTGCATAACGCTGGCAATCGTAACATAACGGGATTTTGACCCACCGCGCGAACGAGGAGCGAAAGATGAATACGCCGATACGGGGAGGCAGATTGGTCGCAGCGCTTTGGCTGGCGTTCGCCTGCGCGCTAACGACCCACGCCGCCGGCAAGCCGAATATCGTGTATATCCTCGCCGACGATCTCGGCTACAACGACCTCGGCTTTCAGGGCGGCAAGCTCGCCACGCCGAATCTCGACAAACTTGCCGCGAGCGGCGTGAGGCTCAACAGCTTTTACGTGCAGCCGTTTTCCTCGCAAAGCCGCGCTGCGCTTTTGACCGGCCGTTACCCAATGCGCTACGGCTTGCAAACGCTGTCGATTGTTCCTGCCAGCCTGTTCGGACTGCCGACGGAAGAACGCACTTTGGCCCAGGCACTAAAAGAGGCGGGCTATAAAACCGCGTTCATCGGCAAGTGGCAACTCGGTCATGCCAAGCCGGAGTTTTGGCCGACCAAACGCGGCTTTGATTATTTCTACGGCACGCTGTCGGGCGCGGCGCCTGATCAAATCAAAAAATCCGCCAAGGACGACTGGCGGCGCAACGATCAGGCGCTGAAGGAGGATGGCGTTGTCTCCCGGCTACTCGCCAGAGATGCGGTGCACCTGATTAATCAACACGACGCCGCCACGGCGCTGTTCTTGCTGCTGGCGTTGACCGCACCGGGCGCCGATGCCAGCACAGAGACAGGGCGCGGCTACGCCGTCGGCGTGAGCGCACTCGACGACGCCGTCGGCGAAGTGCTCGGCGCGCTGGAGAAAAAGAACATGCTGAATAACACGCTGATTATTTTTCATAGCGACAACGGCGGCGCCGTGCCAACGAAATTCGCCACCGGCGACAATGATGTGAAAAAGGCCGGCGCGGACAATGGCGTCTATCGCGACGGCAAGGGCAGCCTGTACGAAGGCGGCGTACGCGTGGTGGCGCTCGCCGCATGGCCGGAAAAAATCAAAGCCAAGTCCGTTGTGACGCGCCTGTTGCACGTAACCGACCTCTACACGACGCTATTAAACGTGGCCGGTGCGAAACTCGAGCAACCGAAAAAACTCGATGGGTGGGATGTGTGGAAAACGCTGACTGAAGAGCAATTGAGCCCTCGTGAAGCTATTTTACTCAATGTCGAACCTTTGCGCGGCGCGATCCGCGTCGGCGAGTGGAAGTTGATCGTGCGCGCGACGTTACCGAGCAAGCTGGAGCTATTCGACATCGCCAATGACCCGGAAGAATCGCAAAACCAAGCGGACGCTTATCCGGATCGGGTTAAGAGTTTACTCAAGCAACTCAACGAATACGCCTATGAAATGACGACGCCCAAGTACTTAGACGAAGTCGGTCAGAACAAAGGTGGCGCGGCTCCACTCTACTGGGGAGATAATCCGGTGCGCCGTTAAGTTGAAGCTGGAAACGGCAGTTAACCGCACTTTCGGGTATCCAAGATCATAGTTCTAATAAAATTATTCGTAGCTTGTGCGCCCAGCCAATGGGTAAGGTTCCGCTACGATGTGGATTGCAGGGTTATGGGGGCGTAGGGCGGCGTTGCAATTCGTTGGAATGGAATGACCATGCCTCGTCGCGCCTTGCCGTGCACCCTCCAACCGCACACGCCACCCCGTCCAACCGCCGTTTCTAGGTTGAATGACTTATCGCGCACAACGCGCGGCTTAAGAACACGAATGTTACAACGTGGTCGTCGCACAGAGCCCCTACTCGCCGAAATAGTAAGCCGCGAATTCGTGCGCATAACAAGGCGGGGAGCCGTAGCCGGGAGCCTCGGCCGGCGCCTGAGCGTAGGCGCCTCGCGTCCGGGAGGTGGTTTTACAGTCGATGCGCTTTGCCAACGAGAGCGTCGCGCATTCTTCCTCCGCAATGGGCATCAGTCCCTGTGTCCGAACTTGATAAATGGCCGCTTCGGTCACGACGAAATTCATCGGAATGTCATGCGATTGAGGAAAGATTGTCGGTAGCCGCAGCGCCTCGAACGAGACTCCGATCACCAAGGGCTGCGGACTCAACGCGGCAAGCGTACGATCAAAGTAGCCGCCGCCATAGCCCAAGCGATAACCCTGCTCGTCAAAACCGTTCATTGGCACGATGGCCACATCCGGCGCCACCACGTCGGTTCCCACCGGAACAGGAATCCCGTACACCCCGGGTTGCATTGCCACCCCAGGCCCCCAGAGGCGAAATTCGAGCGGTCCCTTGGACGTCACTACCACCGGCAGCGCTGCACTCGCACCCTGCTCTTGGAACTGGCGGATAGCAAAGCGAGCGTCAAACTCGCCCTTGTACGGCCAGCAGAATGCGATTGTCTTCCCTGCTTGCGCAGGGAATCCCCGCACCAGCCGCTCCGTTATAACCACGTTCCAGCGGCGCCGCGCGTCGGGTTCAAAACCCTGGCGGCGGATGATCAATTCTGTCCGCGTCACCTTTCGCCAGTGACTGATCTGCGTCCAATCTTGCATATTGGAATTTAACCCGATTTAGTGTGCCCGTACCCGGGGCTTTCTCATTGCGACCGGTTCTATGGCCGTGCTTCCAATTCAGAACGGCGTTTTCTCAGTGGGGCATCCGCAATATAACGGTTTGTGATATCGCGGGCGATTCCAAGGGCGCCAACAACCGTTCCCGCCATGTTCTTGATGACAGCGAAGCTCAGTTCCACGTATAACCTGTCTCTATCCTGATGTACGGAGCGGGTCGCAAAAACCTGCCCGCCAAGCCTCGTTTGCCCAAATTCGATAGCGCGATAAAAACCGCGCCAATGGGCCTCGCGCAAGCGTTCAGGGATAATAAGGTCCAGGCTCCGACCGAAAGCTTCATCGAAAGAATACCCAAAAACAACTTTGGCGCTCTCGTTCCAGAATCGAATGACCCCTCTCGTGTCGACGAAAATAATGGCATCGGGGGACTGTTCGGCGAAGGCTTGAAATAACGTGAGGTCGAGAATTTTATCTCTAACATCCTTTGCCACCACGTTCAATCCGGGATCAGCCTTGAACATGTCGAACCGCTGCAATCGTTGCTACTCCTGACGTAATTTTCATTTCTGATTCTCTTCGTACGTTTGCTGTAGTATCCTCGCGCCAAGCGCACGGCGGGACATAACGCCCACCCTTTAGCTCACAGTCATGATGGTATTGGCGCAGCCGCAGTATGATAAGGCCGGCATTTAGAATAATACTGTTTCCAAATTTGCAATCATTGACGCAAGGACATGAAAGATCTTATCGGCATGGCGATCTTTGCAAGAGTGGCGGAGGTCAGGAGTTTTTCTCTTGCCGCGCGGCGCCTGAACCTGTCTAAATCGGTTGTTAGCAAGCATGTCTCCAAGCTGGAGAAGTCGCTTGGGGCTCGGCTTCTGAACCGAACCACGCGAAGCCTAAGCTTGACCGAGATCGGCGCTGCGTTTTATGAGCATTGCGCCCGTATTGTTGAAGAGGCGGAGAAGGCCGAACTCGTCGTTGGCAATTTTGGCTCGGGGCCGCGAGGCCTTATCAAGGTCAATGCGTCTGTGGAATTCGGCGCCGTTCACGTCGCTCCCGCGCTACCCGTCTTTTTGGCTAAGTACCCAGAAGTGTCCATCGACATGACTTTAAGCGACCGTTTCGTAGACTTGGCGGAGGAAGGCTATGACGTCTCGATCCGAACCGCATGGCGGGATGAACTAGGACCGAACCTAGTCGCACGGGAACTCGCGCCGATTCATAGAAAAGCGTGCGCGACGCCGGACTATTTCGACCGCCACGGCATACCTCAAGTGCCAAACGACCTCATGAATCACAACTGTCTCATCTACACAAGAGGCGGCGCGGACGGTCAGTGGTGGCGCTTTATGGGACCAGCCGGCGAAATCTCCGTGCCGGTCTCCGGCAACTTGCGATTAAACGACAATGAAGCGCTTTGGCGTGCGGTACTAGGTGGAGTCGGCGTGGCGCTGCTTCCCACCTTTCTCATCGGCGAGGATTTGCAGCGAGGCGCACTGCAGGCAACCTTAACGGACTATACCGCGTTGGAGCGATCGGTCTACGCGGTCTATCTGCCCAGTCGTAATCTTTCGCCAAAAGTACGGGCATTCATTGATTTCCTTATCGCGAGGTTTGGCCCGGAGCCATACTGGGACCAACACCGGTCGTAGCCCAAGCAGTATCTGGGACGGTATTGAGCAATTCTGCGCACGAATCGAAATACCGATACGCAGATCCGCGAGCGCATCGGCCCAAGTCATCCCCGTGTGCTGACCGGCTTTCAGACGCAATTGGAAACACTGTTATTCCAAACGTCCTGCTTATCGAACACCGAAAAATATTCCATGATGCAAAGCACAGAGGGAGTGAACTGGCTTAAGCAAAAGGAGTATGTCTAATGAAATCCGAATCCAATACTGTGACCGCGCATAATTTGAACCGTCTCTATCAATGGCGACGCGATCGGCCATCGGCGGCCGAGATGAAAAGCGCCATTGTCGTATCTTCTGAGCGCATACCGCCAAACGTGGTTGCGATGGATTCTCAGGTTCTCCGTTTGCGCCTACTGAAAGTGCTTCATCAGGCGGAGGCCGAGCGGCGCTTACGTCTCGAATTCGGGTTCTTGCCCGGCGTGTTTTAGGATCGAGCCGTGAGCTGGACCAACCGGCGCGCCAATCTGCGGATAAAACGCATTTACGCTCGGATCAGGAACGCGGCGCGTCTCACCTCCATCTAATGTCGTAAAACCAACGAATAGAATAACGGAGATTCACGTGTATTTAGCATTCGCCAAAACAGCCAGCAATGATCTACCCGATGTCGACATCGCCCGGCGTATCGCCGCGGGCGACTGCGACGCACTTCGGGTCATGATGCGGCGCTACAACCAGACGCTTTACCGCACGGCGCGCAGCATCTTGAGAGACGACGCCGAGGCTGAGGACGCAGTGCAGGAAGCCTACCTTCTCGCCTACCGGGCGATGGGCGGGTTTCGCGGCGATGCTAAATTGTCGACTTGGCTGGTGCGCATCGTAGCCAACGAGGCGATCGGGCGGGTGCGCAAGCGCAGCCTCCGCGCCGAAGTAGTCGAGTTGAATGGCCAGACGGAACACGAAGGTGAAGCCGCGGAGATCACCATGAACGAAGCCTGGCCTGAACAGCCCGAGCGCGCCGCGTTGCGCGCGGAAACGCGCCGCCTGATCGAGGCCAAGATCGACCTGTTGCCAGACTCCTTCCGCGCCGTGTTCGTGCTGCGCGCGCTGGAAGAACTGACCGTCGAGGAGACCGCGGTTTGCCTTAGCATCCCGCAAGCGACGGTGCGCACGCGCTACTTCCGCGCGCGCAGCCTGTTGCGCGAAGCGCTCGCCCGCGAGATCGATATTAGCTTCGAGGACGCCTTTACTTTTGCCGGCGAGCGCTGCGACCGCATCGTCGCCCGCGTCCTGGCCCGGCTCAAAACTTTGCAGTCAGGCGATGCCTGATTGTCCGTATCACCACCGATAGGAGAATAACCATGTCTTTTCTGATTCTAGGCAATGCCCCCAACGCATTCGAAGCCCGTCGCGCCTTCTTAGGCAAGTCCGGTTTGCTGCTCTCCGGCGCGGCCGTTGCACTGCTTGCCGGGCGCGATGCGCTGGCGGCGGAAGGCGATGAATCCACCGCCTCCGACGCGCGCATCCTCAACACCGCGCTTGGCGCCGAATTCGAGGCGATCGCCGCTTATCAAGTCGGCGCGGAGAGCGGATTGCTGAAAAAGCCGGTGCTCGATCTGGCGGTCACCTTTCAAGGGCACCATAAGGAACACGCCGACCTTCTCGCGAAGACTATCGCGAAGCTCGGCGGCAAGCCGATGTCGGCGAAGGACAAGTACAACTTCCCGACGGACACGCTCAAGACGCAGAACGACGTGCTGCGCTTTGCGGCAACGCTGGAGAAAGGCGCGGTGAGCGCCTATCTCGGCGCGGTGCCTGTGTTCAGCAACCGCGATCTCGCCAAGGCCGCCGCGAGCATCCTCGGCGACGAGGCGATGCATTGGGCGATTCTGCGTAACGCACTGGGCGAAGTTCCGGTACCTTCCGCATTCGTGTCTTGAGCCTGGTTCCGCCAGTTCACATGCTCGCCGGCATTGCGCTCGCTCTCATAGCAAGCGCCGCGCTTGCCGCATCAAAAGATGTAGCGCTGCGAGGTGACGCGAACGCGGGCGAGGCGATTTACGAACGCTGCCTCGCCTGTCATGCGCTCGCCTACGACCGCACCGGCCCGAGACACTGCAGTTTGTTCGGTCGTCGCGCCGGAAGCGTAAACGGTTTCGCTTACTCAGATGCGATGCAGCGCTCGAAGATCGTGTGGAATGAAAAAACGCTTGATCGCTTTCTAACCAACCCGCTGAAAACGATTCCGGGAACGGCGATGGGCTACGCCGGCGTTACTGACAGAAAGGAGCGCGCCGATCTGATTGCGTACCTCAAGCAGGCAGGCGAGTCGCCTCTGTGTGGCAAGTAGCAGTTCCCGCGCGTGTATCTCTAAATCAACGGAGGCGACAAATTGACCAGTTACGAAGTACGGCTCCAAGCACGCGAAGACCTTGCGGAGGGGACGATGGCATTTCATTTCGAAAAGCCATCCGGCTTCGGCTTCAAGCCCGGCCAGGCGATTGATGTCATCCTCATCGCTGCGCCAACCACCGACACGCAAAGCGCGCGGCACACATTTTCTATTGTTAGCGCGTCGTTTCAAGACGAACTAGTTGTTGCCACGCGCATGCGTGACAGTGCGTTCAAGCGCGCATTAAAGTCTCTGTCGATCGGCGCGCCTGCAAAGCTCGAAGGACCATTCGGATCGCTTACCTTGCATAGTGATCGCGTGCGGCCGGCGATTTTCATCGCAGGCGGTATCGGCATTACGCCGTTCATGAGTATGTTGCAGCAAGCGGCGAAGGATCAGTTAGCCCAACGCCTTTTATTGCTTTATTCCAACCGCCGGCCCGAGGACGCTGCATTTCTGACCAAGCTACAACAGCTCGAACATCAGAACAAGAACTTCCGCCTGGTCGCAACGATGACAGAGATGAGCAAATCCAACCGGCCATGGGACGGCGAAAGTAGCGTGATTGATGAAGACCTAATAAACAGGGTCCGAGGTGACCTTTCGGCGCCGATTTACTACCTCGCGGGGCCACCAGCGATGGTTAATGCGGTGCGGCAGACCTTGAATCGCGCGGGCATGAATGACGACGATATTCGCAGCGAAGAGTTTTACGGTTACTAATGGATCAAGGACGTGGGACATCAAATGTTACTGCCATAACCTACACAGGGCGGAGCAGTAGCAAATTCACACACAGAAAAGGAGATCATGATGAAACGTAATTGGAAATACATCTTGGCAGTTCCCGCGTTGGCAGCCTTGGCCGTTGTAGGCTGTGCAACCGCTAAGTCGGACGACGGCGAGCAGCCGGTCACCAAGCTCGATAGGCAGATTGTTAAGCATGCACAGCGGACACTGGCCGAAGGAAGGCAGATCTTCCGCTTCGACACCTTCGGCGACGAGGCCTTCTGGGGCGATACGATCAAGCTGCATCAAGCCATCCAAGGAACACGCTTCGGGGGAGTCGGCCCGGGCGTGAGCCCCAAAACTGCATTGTCGGTCGGGCTGAAAGTGGACGTCGATGCGCTGCCCCCGGAATTGATCAAGAATCTGAAGAAAGGCCAGGTCGATTTGGATAATCCGGCCACTACGCTCGCTTTGTTAAAGTTGAACGCGGTCATCGGCGTGACCGGGTTGTTCGAGTCGAGCGGTAAACTACGTTCGATAGGGATTCAATGTGCCTTATGCCATACCGCCGTGGATGACTCACTCGCGCCGGGCATCGGCCATCGGCTCGATGGTTGGGCGAACCGCGATCTTAACGTCGGCGCCATCATCAATCTCGCGCCCGATCTGAGCGTGTTGGTTCAGGTGCTCGGGGTCAGTGAACCCATCGTGCGCCAGGTGTTGACCAGTTGGGGACCAGGAAAATTCGATGCCGAGTTGATTCTCGACGGCAAGGCCTTCCGACCCGACGGCAAGTCAGCGGCGACTTTGATTCCGCCCGCGTTCGGCCTCGCGGGCGTGAACCTCCACACCTGGACCGGCTGGGGGTCGGTGACCCATTGGAATGCGTTCGTCGCTACTCTGGAGATGCACGGCAAAGGGACCTTTTATGATCCGCGCCTGAACGATCCGATTCAGTTTCCCGTCGCGGCACGCAACGGCTTTGGTAATGTGCGCAGCGATCCCGACCTCACCAGCGCCAAACTGCCGGCGCTGCATTTCTATCAACTCGCCATTCCCGCCCCAACGCCGCCGCAGGGTAGCTTTGATCAGAATGCGGCGTTGAGAGGCAAGCATGTGTTTAACAATAAAGCGCGCTGCGCAACCTGTCACGTCCCGCCGACCTTCACCGAGCCGGGTTGGAACATGCATACCCCGCAGGAGATCGGCATCGACGATTTTCAAGCCAACCGGGCGCCGGATAAGCGCTACCGCACGGCGCCGCTGCCGGGCCTATGGACGCACACCAAAGGCGGGTTCTATCATGACGGGCGCTTCGCCGCATTGCTTGATGTAGTTAATCACTACAACACCCACTTCGGTTTGAGCCTGAACCAGCAAGAGAAAGGCGACTTAGTCGAATATTTGAAGTCACTGTAACCGAGCAACCCCGCACCGTGCCCTTGTCTCAGAGGCACGGTCGCGCTGGAGAAAAACAACATGCTGAATAACACGTTGATTATTTTTCATAGCGACAACGGCGGCGCGGCTCCGCTCTACTGGGGAGATAACCCGGTGCGCCGGTAAGTTGTTTGAACGAGCACGCCACTCGGGAGCGGCAATTTCTACTGGCGTAACTTACTTGCTTCCGTGATGCCTTTGCGCGATAAACGGAACACGCATCGGGCTGCAAGGCAGCATCCAGGGGCTGGCCTCAGGCCCTAAGGCTCTCATGGCACTCTTTGCCAGCATCCGCACCGGTTCTGCCTCCTGGCGTGGCGTTGTAAGACACTATTATCAGCTTCCTGTTTTCGGTTAAGCTTGGGACATGACGGTGCATATTTTCATCGCACCGTCCTCGCGCAAAATTTAATCGGCGAACACGACATCGCAAACAAACAGGAATGACTTCATGAAAAATTTATTTTCGCTCGCGGGCCGCACCGCACTGGTGACAGGCGGCTCTCGCGGCATCGGCAAAATGATCGCGACGG
>JANMJR010000484.1:0-2342 GCA_031371465.1 Pseudomonadota bacterium | reverse complement strand
ATACGACCGAGCCTTGGTTTCGTACATCAGCCGACAGCGCGAGATTTTGAATCTTCGCCTTGATCAGTTCGCTGATTTCGGAGGGGTTCAGTTGCTGCATGCTTTCTCCTACAACTTTTAAGTGGTCAACGCGGTAGCCATGTGCTGCAGCTTGCCGCGTACGGAAGCGTCGATCACTTCGTCACCAATGACGATTTTGACGCCGCCTATGAGTTCTTTGTCCACGGTTACGTGGGGCTGAATTTTGCGTTTGTATTTCGCTTCGAGGTTGCCGACGAGCGTACCTAGTTGCGCGTCTTCCAGCGGAAATGCGCTGGCAATTTCCGCTTCAAGGATGCCTTCACGCTCGTGCTTCATAACCTCGAATAGTTGGTAAATTTGTGGCAACAACACCAACCGGCCGTTATCGGAAAGCAGTTCCAAAAATTTCCCGATCTCCGCCACCGATGTGCTCACGCCAACGACGCTACCGAATAGATCCACTAATTGCTGGGTTGTGGTTTTCGGATCGCTAATCGCATCGCGAACGTTTTTCTGTCCGGCGGCCATACCTAAACGAGCCAGCGCCGCTGACCAGTTGGCAAGCGTGTTGGACTGACCGGCGAGATTAAAAACGGCTTCGGCATAGGGCCGCGCAAGCGTGGTGACTTCAGCCATGACCGATCAGAGCTCCTGCTTCAACTGCGTCAACAGGTCGGCGTGGGCTTGCGCATTCACTTCGCGGCGAAGAATTTTTTCCGCGCCGCTGACGGCCAACGCAGCAACTTGCTCACGCAACGATTCTTTAGCGCGAAACACTTCTTGCTCGACTTCCGCCTTAGCGCCGGCAACAATTCGCTCACCTTCGCTACGCGCGGCGCCTTTCGCCTCTTCGATCATTTGCACCGCGCGTTTTTCTGCCGCGGAAATGATGTCGTTGGCGCGTCCGCGCGCTTCACCCACTACCTCTGTGGTTTTCTTGTCGGCTTGGGCGAGTTCGAGCTTGCCTTTTTCCGCGGCGGCAAGACCATCGGCAATCGCTTTTTGACGAGTCTCGATGGCCGTCATCAGCGGCGGCCAAACAAACTTAGCTGTAAACCAGACGAAAATCGCGAATGCGATTGCCTGGCCAATTATCGTGAGATTAATGTCCATTCAGACACCTAACAGAAATGATTAAGTTGCCGACTGAATAACGGCGAGCAGCGGATTGCCGAAGGCGAACAACATGGCCAGACCGACACCAATAATGAATGATGCGTCGATCAAGCCGAGCAGCAGAAACACTTTGGCTTGCAGTTGTGGCATCAATTCCGGTTGACGCGCAGCGCCCTCCAGAAAACGGCTACACATAATGCCCACGCCGATACACGCACCTGCAGCGCCGAGGCCGATGATGAGGCCAATGCCAATTGCGGTGAAACCTTGAATATTTGCCAACAATGCTAATTTGTCCACGTTACTTCCTCTCTTTGCTTTGAACTTACAGTTAATAGAAATAGAAAAGGGTTAATGACTCTCGTGCGCCATCGATAGATAAACAACCGTCAGCATCATAAAAATGAAGGCTTGCAGTGCGACGATCAAAATATGGAAAATGGCCCATCCGGCGCCGAGCACGCCACCGAGCAACATGCCGACGACGCCGGTCGAGGCGAATACACCGAGCAGCAAGAAAATGATTTCGCCTGCATACATGTTGCCGTACAGCCGCAAAGAATGGGACAGCGGCTTGGATATGTATTCGATCATGTTGAACAAGAAATTGAATATCCAAAGCAAAGGATTGTTGCCAAACGGCGCGCAAAATAGTTCGTGCATCCAGCCGCCGATACCCTTAACCTTGATGGTGTAAAAAATCATCAGGCCGAATACGCTGAGCGCCAACGCGAATGTCGTATTGATGTCGCCGGTCGGTACGCTACGCCAATGTTTGAGGTGAAATACGTTATGGTAGATCCACGCCATGATGTCGATGGGTAAAAAATCCATCGCGTTCATCAAAAGAACCCAGACGAAAACCGTTAACGCGAGTGGGGCAATGAACCGACGATCGCCGTGAAACATGCCGCGCACTTGCTCATCGACGAAATCGAACGTCAATTCGGCGAACGCCTGCAGCTTACTCGGTACGCCGGCGTGGGCTTTGCGCGTAATCATGTACAGAAAGCCGAAGCCAACGATACCGCAGATCAGCGACATGACAATAGTATCGACGTGAATCGTCCAAAACGACCCGCCGCCAAAGGGGTGTTTCATGAACGCGAGGTGATGCTCGATATATTCGGTGGGGGTAGGTAAGCCGTGACCTGTAGCCATCGTTGTTCTAATTCCTATTTGTCGCTAGCAAATAATGCCAAACT
>JANMJR010000476.1:0-3639 GCA_031371465.1 Pseudomonadota bacterium | reverse complement strand
ATGCAGGTTTTCAAGGGCAATCAATGTGAGGGCGCGTATCCAGGTGTCGCGTACGTTGAGGCAAGGGATAAAATGAAAATCCTTGCCGCCGGCGCTTAAAAATGTTGCGCGGCCTTCGATGGCGATTTCTTCCAGGGTTTCCAAGCAATCGGCGGTGAAGCCGGGGCAGGTGATGTCGATGCGTTTTGCGCCGCCTTTGCCGAGTTTCTCCAGCATCGGCGCGGTGTAGGGTTCGAGCCACTTGGCTTTGCCGAAGCGCGATTGGAAGGTGACGACATAGTCGTCCTTTTTGAGCTGCAATGCCTCAACGAGCAAGCGTCCGGTCTTGTGACATTCGCAATGATACGGATCGCCCTTGTCGAGGCTGAATTTGGGCACGCCGTGAAAGCTCATGACGAGTTTTTCACCGCGGCCGTTTTGGGTCCAGTACTCACGGATATTTTGTGCTAAAGCAGCAATGTAGCCGGGGTGATCGTGATACTGCCGGACCGTGCGAATGGCCGGTTGATTGCGCCAAGTTTTTAGTTCATCAAACACGCGGTCAAACCCGGTCGCCGTGGTGCTCGCCGCATATTGCGGGTAGAGCGGCAACAATAGGATTCGATCGCAAAACTGGGCGCGCAGCTTCGCCAGCCCGGCGGCGATCGAGGGGTTGCCGTAACGCATGGCGGCTTCAACGATGATGGGCGCCGAGTTGGTGCGCTCGCCGAGAAAGCCTTGCAACATTTGCGCCTGGTGCTGCGTGATCACGCGCAATGGCGAGCCATCCTTAGTCCAAATCTGCGCATATTTCGCGGCGGATTTCGCCGGTCGGGTGCGCAAAATAATGCCGTGCAAAATCGGCCACCAAGCGATACGCGGAATTTCCACCACGCGCGGATCACTCAAAAATTCGCGCAAATAGCGGCGCACCGCCGCGGGTGTCGGTTCGTCCGGCGTACCGAGGTTGATCAGCAGAACGCCGATTTTGTTGATGCTGCCGTGTTGGTAGGTGGGTTCAGGAGACATTAGTTAAACAAAAGGATGAAGGCGGGAAGTGCAAGGATGAAGGCGGAAGGATGAAGGATGAAAAAAAACGTAGGTTAACCCTCGCTTTTTCAAATCTACCGAATTTAGAAAAATTACCGCCGCACAACTGATTACATTCATCCCTCATCCTTCCGCCTTCATCCTTGTCGTCAGCGCCTTCATCCTTATTATTTACTGTTGTGACAACGCAGAAGACAACAACTTCGCCGTGACGTCGACAATGGGAATTACTCGTTCGTAGGCCATGCGCGTGGGGCCGATGACGCCGACGGTGCCGACGATTTGTCCGTCGATTTCGTAGGGCGCGGTGACGACGCTGCATTCGTCCAGCGGGACGACACCGGACTCGCCGCCGATGAAAATTTTCACGCCCGGCGCCTGGGAGCTGTCATTTAGGATTTGCATGAGCTGGGTTTTTTGCTCGAACACCTCGAACAGTTTGCGCAGATTCGACACGTTCGAGGACAAGTCGTCGACGCGCAGTAAATTACTTTCGCCGGATAACACATAGGCGTCGCGTTGCTCGGCCATGCCTTCGCTACCGGCATCAAGCATGGCTTGCATGAGCTTGGACATGTCCTGATGCAGTTTTTCCAGTTCTCGCTGAATCTTCGTGCGCATTTCTTCAAAAGTGGAACCGACATAGTGCTGATTCAGATAGTTCGCCGCCTGGGTCAATTCGCTCGGCGAATAATTGTGATCGGTGCGGATGATGCGGTTTTGCACGTCGCCGTCGCTGGTCACCATGATCAGCAGCACACGCTTGTCGGACAGGCTCAAAAACTCCAAATGTTTAAGCGACTGGCTGCGGCGTTTCGGCGTCATCACCACGCCGGCGAAACTAGTCAGGTCGGATAACAATTGCGAGGCGGAGGCGACCAAGCGCTGCGGATCGGCGGGATTGAGTTGGCCTTCGAGTTGATGCATTTGGCCTTCTTCCAACGGCCGGATGGTCAACAACGTATCGACAAAGAAACGATAGCCGCGCGCCGTCGGGATGCGGCCGGCTGAGGTGTGCGGGCTGGCGATGAAGCCCATCTCCTCTAAATCGGCCATGATGTTGCGGATCGACGCCGGCGAGAGTTCCAGGCCGGAGAACTTCGCCAGCGCGCGCGAGCCAATCGGTTGACCGTCGCTGATGTAACGTTCCACCAGAAACTTAAGTAGGACTTGCGCGCGACCGTTAAGCATGAGTTCATTCTAGCAAACTCTGTGGTGTTCATTCCGATTCGATTTCGCCAGGGTAAAAAGTACCCGTTCGCGGTTAAAGCCGGTATAAGATAGGCGGGTCAGGCAAAATACAAAGGTTGTACTGCCATGGAAGAAAACAAGAATCGCGCCGGGAAAACGACCGTCGCGTTTGACGGAACATTACTCGCGGTGGACAAGGCCTATTGGTCGGAGAGCGGATCGAGCTGGAACGCCACCAGCAAGTTGCTGGAATTGCAACCACCGGCGAAGCAGAAGTTGAGCCTGGGCTCCACCGTCAATGCCTGGATTGCCTTCTTGGCCGATCCCGGGCTCAGTATGAAAATTCGCGACTGGCTGATCGAGCGACTCGACGCGCCGCCGGAAGTGACGAATAAAAGCGAAGTCCTCGCCGTGGTTGTCACCGCCGAGGCGAAGATATTTTTATTGACCGGTTGGTATTCGATGGTGAAGGTCGATACGGTACCGTTTGCCGAAGGCGCCACGCAAGAAGGAGCGCTCGGCGCCATGTTGGCCGGCGCCAAAGCGCCGATGGGCCTGGCGTTAATCGCGCGACGTTCGGCCTGGGTGGTCGCGGGGATCGATTACGTGAATATTGAAACCGGCCAATTTGGCGGAATCCAATTCGAGCAGCGTTTTAGCGAACAGAAGATGTTGTAGTTTTAATAGGCGCCCGGACCGGGTAGCCCAAGGCGAGAGGCAGGCGCGATGCGCATCTTCGGCCATGCAATGCCAACGGGCAAGCTGGGTGCAGAGGGTGGCGTGATTCCGATTTCGGCCATAAGCCAACTGATGCGACGCACAACAACTTGGTCATTCGGCAGCGAAAGCGGCCGTCCAGTGCCGGATAGCAAATTTGCGCAAAGCCGCCCTCCAGGTAAAACGAAGTGAGTAATTAGCGACGTTCAATCCCCCGCGAAAATATCGCCCGAGGCCGTACTCAGTACGGCACAACCGATTCGGTATCACGCGAAACAATGAAAAAGACTATCGATGCCCAGCGGATTTTGTGGCGAACGGAATCGGCAACCTATGTCACTTGACATTGAAAAGAATTCTTACTTTCGCTGCATCACAGCCAGCTGCCTAACGGGTGTTATTGATCGTTCGGATTGAAGATCGCATTGGACTTACAATGAATAAAGCGCCTATTCGAATTTGGCTTGTTCTGCGAAGACTAATCATCCTGACCGGCTGGTTTAGAGATAACCGTCTAGCGAAAGTAAAAAGAGGAATGTATGAGAAAACTTAATGGGGTCTTCCCGGCAGTCGTGATTGATAACGTTGATCCCGATAACCTTGCTCGCGTAAAGGTTCGACTTCCACAGCTGGGCGAGTCTGACCAATACGGCCACGAAGCGTGGGCTCGTTTGGCTACCTTGATGGCGGGTCAGAATCGGG
>JANMJR010000173.1:0-12441 GCA_031371465.1 Pseudomonadota bacterium | reverse complement strand
CCCTAACGGCAATTGGCGTGCTGTTCGTTCACAGGGCGGTGTTACTGTGAACCCCGATCGGACTTTCTCCGCCGCAGCGGGCGGCGCGAATTTATCCAATTCGGCGAAATGAAACACCACTGGGCACTTGATTTTGCTCGCTTCGCTAAGCGCCTTTTCGATGCCGACGCCGTAATAGCAAACCGCCACATCCACATCGGTGCGGCACGCGGTCAAATAGGACAAAAATCCGCCCAAACAATAACCAACAGAACCGACCTTGCCTTTGCATTCTGCTAAACCACGTAGCGCTTTGACGGTCTGGGCGATGTCCGACATGCCCTTTTCCACGTCGAAGCGGCCATAAAAATCGAAGGCCTTGGCGAAATCCTGCTCCGTTTGGCCGAGCTCGACACTCGGCTCCATGCGCCAGAAAATGTCCGGCGCGATGGCGACATAGCCTTCTTCCGCGTAACGGTCGCAGACGTCGCGAATATGTTGATTAACGCCGAAAATTTCCTGGATCACCAGCAGTCCCGGCCCGCTGCCCTGGGCACGCTTGGCGACATAGGCTTTGAATTGTCCGCCGTCGGCGGCATTGACAGAGATGTATTGACCGGCCATCTCGCTCCTTGTGATATGGGTGTTATGAAACCGCGAGTTTACTTCAGTCCTCGATATCCGACCAGTTCGCTACCGCCCTAAGCCGTTTCCCAGTTGCCGCGCTACGCCGGAAATTTAACAATCGTTCACAGATTAAATGTTCGAACTGACTAATAATAAGGGCCATGAACATTTCCGCCATCTCTTACCGCTTATCAACCGCAACCGCTGCTTTGCTGCTGTTGTCCGCCTGCGCGTCCACCAGCCGCGTCGATGTCAATCGCACGGCGCCCGAGCGCACGTACCAAGTCGTGAACATTATCAACGGCTTCGATCAAGCGGGTGACGTGAGCGCCGCCCTGCAAGCGGCTTTGCAGCAACATGGCTTCAAAACCCGCGTCAATCCTATTGTTCAGGATGTCGGCACGTTGACGGCGCGTTATGAAGACGCCTGGAAACGCAATGGCATTACCTTCCTGAGCAAGCTTAACATCGAGTTACTCGATGTCGACAGCAATGTCGTGTTGGTTTCGTCGAATTGGCAGAACACCAGCGGCCATCAGGCCGAAAGTGTGCCGGAAGTCGTGGATCAGTTGGTCGCGTCGATGCTGGGCCGCATGCCGGGCAGCAGGGCCAACCACACCATGAAAATGGTCCAAGCGGAAACACGACGCTAGTTATTCCAATAGCGCCGCTGATTCCAGCAGGCGAAGATTTTCCTCCACCACACTCGGCATCAACGCGGCGAGACGGGCCGAATCGTTCAGCACGACACCGTCGCGTTGCAGAGCGATTTCCTCTGCAATGCCGCGCCGCATCAACCTATAAACGCCAGTAGCCCAACTTTCTGTTAACGTAGAGTCTTATGGGCTGCGGGTTGCCGGGGTATTTTCAGTTCCGGGAGGACGCACCGGATGGGTGACGCGACACGCAAGGGTTGGGCCATGCGCAACGAGTCGATTACGCCGGATACCTTTGGTCGCCGGATTTACGTCGAGTGGGATCCGGCGGCGGCGTGGCGGCGATGGCAGAAGCGGATCGATCTGGCGCAGCGCGGACTTGACCATACGCAGCTATCGAGGGGCCTTCGATTGTTTAGTTATTGTTTCTGCGAATTATGAAGAATCATCGCGCAAGCTGCGATCCCTGCCGGGGTTTTTGACGCAGGCTTCAGATTTCCGGTTATCATAGTCCGGGTTGAACTATTCAGAAGGAGTGACCATGGTCGTGTCTTCGCACAAAAAATTGCTGTTATCAGGAGTCGTCGTCGCATTGCTGACCAGCGGATGTGGCTGGATACACTGGCGATCCAGCGAGCCCACCCGCGACCGCAGTTCCATCGACAGTGCCGGGGCCGACGTGACGTTCGCCAACGATCAGAAAAAGGTGCGCGCGGAAGCTGCGGCAAGCGCCGCGGCAGCTAACGATTCGCACAGCGATTCCGGTGCGGCCACCACAACACCGATGCCGGCGGCGGATTCGGATCAGAATAGCGGCACGGGCGGCGCAACCGGCGGCAACGGCGCCGGCGCCGCCCAAGCCTCACCGATGAAAGACCCATCCGCCAACGCTTCCGGCGAACAAGCGTCAGCCCGTGACGCAGGTAAAGACGGCCAGACGATGGAAAAAGTCACGCTACAAGGGGATGCCTTATTCCAATTCGGCAAGGCGGACGAGAAAAGCATGCTGCCGGGCGGCAAGCAACGTCTGGACGAATTGGCGGACAAAATCATGGCAATGGAGAAAGACTCAATCGCCGATATCACCATCATTGGCCATGCGGACCGTCTAGGTTCGCCATCGGGAAATATGAAAATCTCGGAAAAACGCGCGGCGACGGTGATGAATTATTTGGTGCGCCGTGGCGTCGATGCGGCGATCTTGCAAAGCATGGGCAAAGGCGATGCGGATCCCATTTCCGACTGTCCCGGTGGCAAAGGGAACAAAGCATTGATCGCCTGCCTCTCGCCCAATCGCCGTGTGGAAGTAGTGATTAATTCGAAGTAACGTGCTTGCTTATATTCCAGCAAAACGCCCCGCGCTGCGGGGCGTTTTCATTTGTGCCGAGCTACTCCAAACGGATGTTGTGCTTACGCGTCACTTGATTCCATTTTTCGATTTCGCTGTTAATCAACGCACCCAAACGTTCCGGCGGCCCGCCCACCACGTCCATTTCCGAGTCGCGTAATTTTGCGATGACGGCGGGATCTTTCGCCGCTTCGGCGAAAGCTTGATTCAGTTTCGTTACGATCCGCGCCGGGACTTTGATCGGAGCAACAATGCCAAACCATGGCTCGACGACGAACTCGGCGAATCCCGCTTGTTTCAATGTCGGCACATCGGGCAATGCAAGCAAGCGTTTGCTACCGGTCACCGCCAGCGCGCGCAACGCGCCCGATTTGATGTGCGGCAACATGGACGGCGAGTTGTCGAAAAATAAATCGATTTGCCCGCCGCGCAAATCGATAATGGCTGGCGCAGATCCTTTGTAGGGAATGTGAGTAATGTCGATGGCGGCGAAGTCTTTCAGCAGCTCAGCGCAAAAGTGCGGCGACGAACCGTAGCCCGACGACCCGATGGTCAACGTACCGGGTTTGGATTTCGCCAGCGCCACCAGCTCGGCGATACTCTTCGCCGCCAGATTCGGATTCGCCGCGAGAATGTTGGAGATCATGCCGATCAACATCACCGGTGCGAAATCGCGCTGCGGATGGTACGGCAATTTCTCACCGTACACGCCGACGTTCATGGCGCAGGTGCCAATGCTGCAATAGCCCAACGTGTAGCCATCGGGTGCAGCCTTTGCTGCGGCTTCCATACCGATATTGCCACCGGCGCCGGCGCGATTATCGACAATGATTTGCTGGCCCAGGCTTTTCGCCGCGCGTTCGGCAACGATGCGCGCGACGATATCCGATGTGCCGCCAGCGGGAAATGGCACGATCAGGCGAATGGTTTTTTGCGGAAAATCAGCGGCGTTGGCTGCCATCGCGAGCAGCAAAACAAACATGCGAACTATATTCCAAGCGGCGATACGCACTGCGGCTCCTTGTTGTTACGATGGGTTTTGAACGTTCGATGACGAAGATTAGCGTACCTGCGCAGGGCAACGCAATTCCGTACACGACGATACTCACGCCACCGGCATCGCCAGGAAGCGGATGGATACTGCCTCGTGGCGATGCATTGGCTGCGAGCCGCTTGGGGATTGGGTCCTCAGCTAGCGGGTCCGAAGCGCTGCGGCAATCCCCTCGCGCACCGTTGGGTAGCGCAGCTTCACCTGCAACTCCTGGTGCAGCCGATGGTTGCGCAAACGCCGCGACTCGGCCATGAAACTCAATAATTCTTTCGGCAATTGCGTTTGCGCAGTGGCCCGATCTACGCGTGGCGGCCGCGGCAGCCCCATTGTGTCGGCGACGAGATCGAAATAATCCGCCATTTTCATTTCGCTGTCGTCGCTGGCGTTATAAACGCGATTCGGCTTGGCGCGGAACATCGCCGCGCGCGCAATCAGGGCAAGATCATCGGCGTGAATGTGATTGGTGTACACGTCGTCCGGAGGCGCCAATACGGGTGTGGCGGCGCGCAGGCGCGTTTCGGGCAAGCGGCCGTCACCGTAGATGCCGGGTGCACGTAGAATACTCAAGAGAACACCGTTCGCGCTGGCCCACCCGCGCAACAGCCTTTCCGCATCAACGCGCCGCGCGCCACGCGCCGTGCCGGGCTGAACCGGCCGGGTCTCATCGACCCAGGCGCCGCCGCAATCGCCGTACACGCCGGAGGTGCTGATGTACACCATGCGTTGTGGTGGACTGCCACGCGAATTGAGGGCGGCGACTAAGCGTTGCGTGCGCGTATCGGTTGTTCCGAAAGCCGGTGGTGGCGCAAAGTGCAACACCACATCGGCAATGCCGCCGATGCGATTCAGCGAACGCCGATCGTCCAAATCGCCACGGATGGGTGTGACGCCGAGGGCGCGCAAAGCCGCGGCGCTGTCGCTGCGCCGCGTTAGCGCGTAGACGCGAAATTTATGGGTCAAGTGTGGAACCAAGCGTAACCCCACATCGCCAGGCCCTATAATTAAGATTCGCCACATAGCGTAAGTATAAAGACATGCCGCACCGAGTCACTATCCAACCGAGCGATCACGCCTTTACCGTCGAAGACGGCGAAACGATTCTCGAAGCCGCGCTGCGCAATCACATCGGACTGCCGTATGGCTGCCGCAGCGGTGCCTGCGGCTCCTGCAAGGCAACCATCTCACTTGGGCAAGTCGATTACGGTGAGCACCTAAGCGGCACCTTGACCGATGCGGAAAAGCAGGTCGGTAAAGCGTTGCTGTGCCGCGCGACGCCGCTGTCGGATTTAGTCATTCAAGGAAAAGAAATCGGCGGCGTGACGGATCTGCAAATTCGCAAGCTGCCCTGCCGCGTGGAAAAAATTATTCACGCCAGCCACGATGTCGTGATCCTGCTGCTCAAGCTGCCCGCCAACGAGCGCATGCAATACCTCGCCGGACAGTACATCGACATCTTGCTCAAAGACGGCAAGCGCCGCAGTTATTCCATGGCGAACGCGCCGCACGACGATGCGTTGATCGAGCTGCATCTGCGCAACATTCCGGGCGGCACCTTCAGCCGCTTCGCCTTCACGGAACTGAAAGAAAAAGCCATCCTGCGCTTTGAAGGTCCATACGGTACATTCTTTTTGCGCGATTCCGACAAACCCATCATTTTCCTCGCTGGCGGCACCGGCTTCGCGCCGATCAAAGCTGTGATCGAAGATATGCTTTACAAAAAAATCGAGCGGCCCATGGTGCTGTACTGGGGCGTGCGTTCGTTGCAGGACATCTATTCGAAAATTCCGAGTGAGTGGCAACAGACTAACCTTAACCTGAGCTTCATTCCCGTGATATCCGAACCGCTGCCGGAGGATAATTGGCCGGGCCGCACCGGCTTGGTTCATCAAGCCGTCCTCGACGATTTCGCTGATCTGTCCGGCTATCAAGTCTATGCGTGCGGCGCGCCGATTATGATCGACGTGGCGCAGAAAACATTCGCGGAATACGGGCTGCCGGCCGAAGAATTTTTTGCCGATTCGTTTACCTCGGCAATCGACCCGAAAACAATACCGTAAGCAACGCCAGACGGGGCGTGGATATTGGGTGGTCTGAAGCCATAGCGTCGCCGGGCATGCATTACCGTGAGCTGGGTTGGATGCGGCTCGTGGCACGGGGGGTGCGGACGGTATTACGAATGCTATACGCCCTGCCTCCCCGTGCACGCAACGCCTGCCGTAACAAAAGTTGACAAAGTTTTGGTGGTAATTGACCTAGACTTCAATCCCGGTGGAATGCCAATTCGAACCCGCCCTTCAGTCTTAACCAGGATTAAATAATCATGACAAACACCTATAACTTCGCCGCTACGATGGGCTTGCTAACACTGTTGACTGCCTGCGGCGGGGGGGGTGGTGGTGAAACCAGCGGAGGCGGGGTCACGAATGCTCAAACCTTGACAGCCAGCGGCGAAGTCACCGACGCCTCATCGAATTCCGTCATTTCCGGCGCCGTGGTAGACATCCCGCTGCAGAACAGTACCCCGACGGGTAATACCGGTAGCGATGGTCACTATTCGCTTACGCTTCCAAATAGCGGTTTGCCGCGGTTTATTGTTGGTACGGTTAATATCGCCAACTACTTGCCCGGCATTGTGCTCTTCGAGTACGGCAACGGCCAACTGGCGCCGCTAACTGCCGGCGCGAACAATGCGGCGCTGGCGCCCATTAGACCGGGTAAAGACGTGGTCTTCCTCAATGGTCTGAGTATCGTGCATTTGGGCGATGGCGATTTTAGTGGCACGGAAAATTCGCAACTGCAAGTGCCGGTGTCCAGCCTGATCTGGAAAGACCGTTTTCGCCTGACCGCGGCACAAAAAACAGATTACAAATCGTTGACCGTGACGCTATACGCTCGCGGTATCCAATCCACTGCGCCAAAATTCTATTGTGACCAAATCGGCCTCGGAAATAATGTCGA
This sequence comes from Pseudomonadota bacterium, assembly GCA_031371465.1. GTDB lineage: Bacteria > Pseudomonadota > Gammaproteobacteria > Burkholderiales > JALYOK01 > JALYOK01. The sequence continues at coordinate 5,822 of JANMJR010000173.1, read as the reverse complement.
CATAAATGGCACATTGATCGGTACTACGCCGCAACCGCTGTTGCCGACGGCCGCAGATGGATCGTTCACCAAGATTACGCACACGTTTTCGTTAACTGATTTGGCGGCCGATGCGGAGGCTCAACTACAGATTCTTTCTGGGAAAACATGTGCCAATGGCGGCGCAGACTACGATGATTTTGAAATCGTTGCCGTCACGGGTGAGTTGAATTAATCCGGCGTTAAAACAGCGCAATTCAGCAGTCTAAAATTTCAACTCGCCGCGCAACTTATGCGGCGCTTTGTAGATCAGCAATGCCCGAAATCTTTGCCAATAAAGTCCGCCAAGCGTGTGCCGTATTCGCTAGTGGCGGACTTGGGCCTAAGACGCGTTTACACCGAAAAATATTGAGGGGAAATAGCGCCTGTCGTGTAAGCCACCCTCCGGCCTGCTTCTCGTCGACGCGTTGACTGAGAGCCGTTCTGTCGCTACGTCTGCGCGCAGAGGAGACTAGCGGCTGCGCCGATTATAGTGCAACGCTTCTTCGGGCTTACCCATTTTTTCCATCAGTTGGGCGTAGGCAGCATGGGCGGCGCGCGAGGGCTCGACCGATAGGCTGGCTTCGATATAGCTTTGCGCTTTGCCCCAAAGCTTTTCTTTGGTGCAGAGTTTACCCAGCGCCAGAAGCAACGTTGCGTCGTTCGGGTGGCTTTTCAGCCAACCCTCCGCGCGTTCTATTTGGGTAAGCGGCTTTTCCGCCGGCACTTCTGCATAGAGCAGCGCCAGATCAGAATCCCATTGATTGGCTAAGGAACGCTCAATCGCGTCCTGCGCCTCGTCACCCAGGCTATGGGCAATGAAGGCACGCGCGCCCGCATCGACAAGCCCGACGTCAAAGCGGTCCGCCGCGGACATCTTGCGCCAAAACTCCTTCAGCGACGCGCTATCGTGGGTTTTCAAGCCGAGGCTTTCGCGTAGGGCATTGACGCGCAACGGCTCCATTTGCTTGCGATCGAAATCTTTAAATTTGTGTAGCCGCGCGACGCAATCGAGCACCTGGGACCAATTCTTGGCCGCGCTGTGGGCACGCACCTCCAAGCGCATGAGCGCTGGGTTACGTGGCGCAATTAGCTTAGCGGCATCGAGCACATCCAGCGCTTCGCGCACGCGGCGATCCTCAACGAAAAATTCTGCTTGGGCGATTAGTTGTAACAGCCGGCTCTCCGGCGCGACGATTTCCGCCGCTTTCAAATAATTATCGCGCGCTTCAATATTGCGCTGCTCATGGGCGGCGCGCGCCGCGACAACCGCCGACAACGCCGGCGACTCTTGTAACTTGAGAGCGACGGCGGCAAATTTTTCCGCGCGGCGGTAGTGGCCTTCGAAGTACGCAGTCAAGGCCTGATCCATGGCGCTGCGCGCGCGGTTGCGGGCGCGACGTAGGCGGTAGTCGCGGACTTGGCGCGGTAACTGCAAAGTGTGAAAGGCGAGGCGGAGAAATCCATACAGTGCGACGAAACCGACGCTCAACGCGACGATTACGAAGGACAATGCCATTTCCAGCCGATAGGGCGGATAGACCAACAGGACGTAGCCCTTGCTAAAACCGCCCGCAAGCGCCGCCGCAACCGCGATCGCGAGAAGAAGTAAAAATGCAAACAGCCACTTCATTCCGCGGGCTTTTCCCGTGCCGTCAGTTTGTAGTTGCGCACCGCATCCATACTCCCGGATATGTCCGGGATTTTGATGCTAATGGAACTGTCGATCAACTGACCCAGCACTGCATCATCGTTGCGCACATTGCGATTGGCCGTGTCGAAATAACGATTTAACCAATCACGCGCAGCCTTGAGGTCGGTCTTGTAGGTCCCCTCATCGTAGCGCAGCAACGCCAACCGCGCCGTGAGCAGCCGCAAACGCAAATTCTCGCGCAGGAAAAATGTTTGGTTGGGACTGAGTAGCGGGACGTCGGTGCTTTCCAAATTTTGCACGCGCACCAGTTGGCGAATTTCCCGCCATATCCCGCCGGTCCAGCGACTCCACGTGCTGGCGGCGTTCTCAGGCGAAGGCTGTGCATCGTTGTCGGGAATGGCGCGCGCCTCTGCAAGCAGCGGCAGCTTATCCGCTGCCGCTATCAAATTGTCGAGCTTCACACTCATGCCAACGAGATCGATAAACGGCAACGCCTTTAGGGTTTGGATGTCCTGGTCGATGACTTTACGCAAGCTCGCCAATTGCGGTTTGTCAATGCGCTGTAATCGACTATCGGCCGCTTGCAAGGCGATCAGCGCGGCCGGTACATTGCCCGCCAATTGCAACTGTTGCGCGGCGATACTCAAGATTTGTTCGATCTCGGTCAGCGACCATTCGTCGCGATTGCGCGATAGCTCCTGATACATGGCTTCGAGCGCGACTTGCTGATTCTGCGATTCGGCGATCTTCGCGTCTAAGCTATTGAGCTTGGCCTGCGCAAGTTTCACCGACTCGTTCGATTGCTGCACGATGAGGCCATGTTGCTTCATCGCACTATCGGCTTCCGACAAACGTCGCGCTAACTCATGTTGCAAGTTGGTGTATTGCTGGCGATTGTCCCACCATTGCCACAGCGACAAAGCGAGCGCAGCCAAGGCAACAATGGTCACCCAATTGAAGCTGTGCCTCAGCGGCGTTGGCGGTTTGGGTAAGGACGTTGTTTCTTCGCTCATAACCGGGCGCTCAAACGAAACGCTGTTGCAACGCGGCGACCAGGCCGGTAGCGCCGAAACCGGTTACGCTAACATCGTCAAAACCCAGTATCCGCGCGCCTTCCAGGACAGCCGGATGCGGCACGAATAACGGCTTGTGGCGCAGCAACGTCATACCTTCGGCACCTATCATGCGACAAAAATTTTCCAAAGTTTCGCGGCTTTGCACCTGAATCGCAGCAATATCGTTACATTGCAATAATTCCGCTACTTGACGCGTCGAAACATCTGGGGAGCGGCGCGTATAGCACTCAATATACGCGACTTTGGCGCCCCGATGGCAAAGCACGCTGCGTAAAGTTTCGCGCCCGCCGACACCGCGAAAAATGACAATGTGTTTGCCTGAAACCGTTTGCAGCGTGGTGGATTCCAGCAACGCATCGCTGTCGGCGCCGCTATCGGGTACGATGATGTCGCGGTAACCCTTGTCTTCAAGAGCCTGAGCGGTTGTTTTACCGATGGCCGCGAGGCGCAGTCGCTTCGGCAACGAATTCTTAACATAGCGCAACCCAAACTCAACCGCGTTGGCGCTGATAAAAATCGCGATGTCGGCATCATGGAGGACGGCGCGCGTTTCCGGCGGCGGATCGTATTCAACGATTTCTAACGCCGGGAAAAATATGGCGCGGCAACCGGCCGCCTCGATCAAGCGCGCCACGGGCTGCGCTTGAGCAGCGGGGCGAGTGAGAATAATGCCCGTATTCGGTAACACTATTCTTCTGCAAAGGGAACCGGCTTGGCGCCGAGGGCGGTGAGAATTTCCGCCGCACCTTCGGCCATGAGTTGCTGGGCGAGTTGTGTGCCGAGGTGTTCGGCTTGCATTATCGCGCCGCGAAGCGAGCCGCGAATCAATTGCGCGCCATCGGGCGAAGCGACAAACCCGGTAAGCGACAACGCATCGCCATCACGAACCGCGTGACAACCCAGCGGCACCTCACAACTGCCGCCGAGGCGTCTTGAAAACGCCCGCTCGGCGAGTACCGCGAACATTGCGTTTTGTTCTATTAACGGCGCCAGCCAGGCCGCAAGGTCATCGCGATTGGCGCGATACTCGATGCCCAAGGCGCCTTGGCCGACGGCCGGAACGCTTTCTTCAGGCGGCAATGTCATACGGATGCGATGCGCCAGTCCGAGACGCTTCAGCCCTGCCGCCGCGAGAATAATAGCGCTGTATTGTCCTTCATCAAGTTTGCGCAAACGCGTTTCGACATTGCCGCGCAACGGCTCGACCTTGAGATGGGAAAAGCGCGCGCGCAACTGACTTTCACGCCGCAGGCTTGACGTTCCAACAATTGCCCAATGGGGCAATTCCGTGAGCGTAGCGAATTGGTTGGAAACAAAGGCATCGCGCGGATCCTCGCGCTCACCGGCGACCATCAGCGCAAATCCGGCGGGTAATTCAACCGGAACGTCCTTCATGGAATGCACCGCAATGTCGGCCTCGCCGCGCTCCAAAGCTTGCTCTAATTCTTTCACGAACAGGCCCTTACCTCCCACCTTGTTCAAAGTGCGATCGAGAATCTGATCGCCGCGCGTGGTCATGCCCAGAATGGCGACGTCGCAGCCGGGGTAAAGCCCGCGCAGCCGATCTTGGATATGCTGAGCCTGCCACAGGGCAAGTTTGCTCTCGCGCGTGGCGATGACGATTTTAGATGGCTGGGACACGGGCGAATCGACTAGCGAAAATTAGATGAATTTTACCACGACGTGAACCGTCGTCATGACATCGCGTAGCGAATTAGTGGCTTAGTCCAGCTTTTTGAAATATCGGGTTAACGCTATATCGATTTCCACCGGCGGCGTGAAAATAAGGCTTTCATCCGAATAGACAACTGATCTGCCGACGCTTCAGTCATCGGATTTAACATTTGCTCACAAACCGATATTTGGTTGAGAGGCGCCAGGCAAGTCCCGGTTCATAAGAGGATCCCCAATTAAAGGTCAAAAATAATGACCTGAGTAGCCAAGCGCTGCAAAAAAAAGCCGTCGCAATTTGGACGGCTTTTTTCTTGTGCCTTAGCGTTCACCGTCCCGTTACGTCATTTCACCAGACGTTGATAGCGCCCACCCGGCAGCGCTTGCACCAGGCCTTGGAGTTCAAGCGCCAGAAGGCGCCCGCTAATCTGTTCGGCACTGAGGCCGGTTCGAGCGACCAGTGTATCCATCGCTTCCGGATCGAAACCCAAATGATTCAAGACTGGATCGTCTGTCGCAGCAACGATACGGGGCGGTGAATCGACGCGCTGCGCCCAGTTTATTTCTTCTAAAACATCCTCCGCACGCTCTACCAGCTTCGCCCCCTGTTTTATTAATTGGTGACAACCCTTGGACAGCGCCGAGTGAATCGATCCGGGAATGGCGAAGACATCGCGGCCCTGTTCCGCGGCGAGGCGCGCGGTGATCAGTGACCCACTTGACACCGCCGCCTCGACCACCAGGCAACCCAAACTTAGCCCGCTGATGATGCGGTTCCGGCGTGGGAAATTGTTCGCCAGCGCGGGCGTGCCGAGCGGAAATTCTGATACTAGCGCACCATGCTGCGCAAGCTGGTGAGCAAGTTCTTTATTACGCGCCGGATAGACTCGATCCAAGCCTGTGCCGACCACCGCAACACTCTTTCCCGCACCCGCTAAACCGCCTTGGTGCGCGGCGGCATCAATGCCCAGCGCCATGCCGCTGACGATGCATAACCCACTCTGGCTCAGGCTCTTGGAAAAATTTTCCGCATTGTTAACGCCTTGTGCAGTGGCATTGCGACTACCGACCACGGCAATGGCCGGCGCTCGCAGTAAGTCAATACTTCCAACGACATAAAGCATTGGCGGCGGACTTTCGGTTTCCCGCAACAACGGAGGGTAGGCAGGATCGCCGATGGTGACCATGGCGTGATTGGGGTGCTCCAGCCACGCCAATGTTTTGGCGACAATCTCTTCGCTGTCGTGGGATTTGATCTGCTCGGCCAGCTTACCGCCCGCGACTTGGGCTAGAACTGACTCATTCAAATCAATAATTGCCTGCGGTGACCCGAAATGCGTGAGTAATTTTCTGAGACCGTGGTCACCCAGCCCCGGGACAACGCTTAGTGTGATCCAACTCGC
>JANMJR010000434.1:0-2253 GCA_031371465.1 Pseudomonadota bacterium | reverse complement strand
GACAAAAACATTCCGATCTCGATCGATACGATGAAACCCGACGTGATGAAAGTCGCGATTCAAGCGGGCGCATCGATGGTGAATGACGTGAATGCCTTGCGCGCCGGCGGTGCGCTAGAAGTCTGCGCGGAAACCAATGTTGGCGTTTGCCTCATGCACATGCAAGGTTCGCCGCGCACCATGCAGCTTGAGCCGACCTATGGCGATGTGGTCGCGGAAGTAAGAACATTTTTATTGGATCGTGCTCAAGCCTGTGAGCGAGCAAGCATCGCGCGAGATCGTATCGTCATCGATCCTGGTTTTGGTTTCGGAAAAAATCGCGAGCACAATCTCACGTTATTGCGCCGCCTCAAGGAATTCCGCGAAACGGGCTACGCCGTACTCGCCGGCTTATCGCGCAAATCAGTGCTCGGGAAAATCACCGGCCAAGAAGTCGTAGCGCGGGTCCCCGCCAGCGTCGCGGCAGCCGTGCTCGCAGTGCAAAACGGCGCCGATATCGTGCGCGTACATGACGTGCGCGCGACCAAGGACGCCCTTGCTATACTTCACGCCGTGAACCAATAGGGAGAAAAAGCATGGCCAGAAAATATTTCGGCACCGACGGTGTGCGCGGTCGCGTCGGCGAAGCGCCGATCACGCCGGACTTCGTATTGCGGCTTGGCTATGCCGCGGGCAAGGTATTAGCCGAAGCCAACCACGATCCGCGCGACCGCGACCGGCCCGCCGTGCTGATCGCCAAGGACACGCGCATCTCCGGCTACATGTTGGAAAGCGCGCTGGAGGCGGGCTTTTGCGCCGCCGGCGTGGATGTCCTCCTGGTAGGCCCCATGCCTACACCCGCCGTCGCTTATCTCACGCGCGCGTTACGGCTGCAAGCCGGCGTGATGATCAGCGCCTCGCATAATCCGTATGACGACAACGGCATCAAATTTTTTTCCGCACATGGCAACAAATTACCGGATGAGTTGGAGTTGGCGATCGAAGCCCATCTCGACGAACCCATGCAAACCAAACCGTCTGCGCGACTCGGCCGGGTGCGCCGCATTGAAGATGCGGACGGCCGTTACATCGAATTCTGCAAGAGTACGTTTCCAAGCGAACTCGATTTGCGCGGATTGCGGATCGTGATCGATTGCGCCAACGGCGCGGCGTACCACATTGCGCCTCCGGTGTTTCACGAATTGGGCGCGGAAGTTATCGCGGTTTCCAATCAACCAAACGGCTTCAACATCAATGAAAAATGTGGCGCCACCCATACCGCCGCGATGCGCGCCGCCGTGCTGGAGCATCACGCGGATTTGGGCATTGCGCTCGACGGTGATGCCGATCGGCTGATGATGTGCGACGCCGATGGCAAGGTCTACGACGGCGATCAGCTGATCTATGTGATCGCCAAACATCGCAAGCAAGCGGGCATCATGCGTGGCGGAATCGTCGGCACGTTAATGAGTAACCTCGCCCTCGAACACGCGTTGGGGAAACTGGAAATCCCCTTCGTACGCGCAAAAGTGGGGGATCGTTATGTGCTAGAGCGGCTGCAAGAAAAAAACTGGGACTGCGGCGCCGAGAACTCGGGCCACATCATCTGCCGCGATAAACACACCACCGGTGACGGCATCATATCCGCGTTGCAAGTATTGTTCGCGCTGACATCGCAGAAGACCACGCTGAAAAAATACGCTGCCGAATTGACGCTTTACCCGCAGATACTCATCAATGTCAAAACGCAAAAAGGCTTCGATTTTCGCGCCCATCCTTCGATCCAAGACGCGGTCACGGCGGCGGAAAATGATTTTGACGGTAGCGGCCGTGTATTGTTGCGTCCGTCGGGGACGGAGCCCGTGCTGCGCGTGATGGTGGAAGGCAAAGAAGAAGTGCGGGTGAAAAGCTGGGCGGAGAAAATTGCCCAGAGTGTGCGCACCGCGGCGGCGATCTGAACCGATGCGATCTCTCAATGTCAACGTGATGCCCTAAGAGGCGCTCCTGTATTGCCTCTTAGACCAATGGCTAATCGTTGAGTGCACATGCGCATGAGAGGTGTTACGTGTCTTCGAGAAATATAGGCGTGTCGGATGAGGAACTGCGGTCCGGAGTGCAACGTCTAACTTGTAGTGAATTCTCGGTTTAACGATCTAGGCCATGACTGAATTTCTGAACGATCCGGTACTCCTCGCTCGAATCCAGTTCGCGTTCACGATTAGTTTTCACATCATCTTCCCCAGCTTCACCATCGGCCTCGCCGGTTTTATCGCC
>JANMJR010000421.1:0-24201 GCA_031371465.1 Pseudomonadota bacterium | reverse complement strand
GTGTCTTTGCGACGAAGCAATCTCGTACTTTGCAGCGCCGAAAAATCAAGATTGCTTCGTCGCCGTGCTCCTCGCAATGACCAATTGAGAGCTCGCACGACGTTGCGCCCAAATCAAACCAAGTAACGATTGATGGCGCGGTAAAATACACGCCTGATGATAGATCCAATTAATCTCACCGTAACCGTCGCAGCCCTCGGCTTCGCGCTTGCGTTTGTCTTCGGCGCGGTCGCCAATAAAGCGCATTTTTGCACCATGGGCGCGATCTCGGACGTCGTGCATATGGGCTCCTGGGGCCGCATGCGCATGTGGCTGCTGGCGATTGCGGTGGCGGTGCTCGGCGCCAATCTGCTGTCGTTAATGGGTTATGTGGATTTGTCGCAGTCGATTTATCCGCGGCCGCGTTTCATCTGGCTGGCGCACATTATCGGCGGCACGTTGTTCGGTTTTGGCATGGTGCTTGCGTCGGGCTGCGGCAATAGAACGCTAGTGCGCATCGGCGGCGGCAGCTTGAAATCCTTAGTGGTATTGGCCTTCCTCGCGATATCCGCCTACATGACTTTGAAGGGTTTGTTCGGTATGGCGCGGGTGAATTGGATTGAGCCGTTCGCGTTGGATTTCTCCGCGCTTGGGGGCCAAGATTTGCCCGCCATAGCCCATCACGTGTTCGGTGCGAGCAAGGCAACTTTTCAGATCGCTATCGCCGCCGCAATTGCTATTGCATTATTTCTATTCGTTTTTAAGGACCGAGAATTTCGTGGCGATACGGATTTAATTCTTGGTGGCATTGTTATCGGCGTGTTAGTTGTCGCCGGTTGGTACGTGACGGGCCACATTGGCTACGGCGAAAATCCCGATACCTTGGAGATGGTTTTCTTCGGCACCAATACCCGAGCTGCCGAGTCGTTTTCCTTCGTCGCGCCGGTGGCCTATTCTTTAGAATTACTGATGTTGTGGAGCGATCGCTCCCTCGCCGTCACGTTCGGCATCGCCTCGGTTGCCGGCGTGATTCTCGGCTCGGCCGCCTACGCACTGGCGTCCGGAAAATTTCGCTGGGAAGGTTTTACCGATATTGCGGACATGCGCCATCACATTGTCGGCGGCATGCTCATGGGTTTCGGCGGCGTGACGGGTTTGGGATGCACCATCGGGCAGGGAATCACCGGCGTCTCGACGTTGGCGTTGGGTTCGTTTCTCACGCTGTTTTCGATCATCGGTGGCGCGGTATTGGCGCTGAAATATTTGGCCTGGCAAGTGGATCGCGAAGCTGAGCCGAGCGTGGTTTGATCGTAAGCTGATTTTGTTAACATGCAGTATCACTGAAGGCAAAAATCATGACGTTATTGAATTTACAACAGGCGAACTTATGAATATCCAAGCCAACGGTATTGCCGTGAATTATGAATTAACCGGGCCGGACAACGCGCCGGTGGTGATGCTGTGTCACTCCCTAGCGGCGACGCTCAGCATGTGGGATGCGCAAATGGCGGCGCTCACCGAACGTTATCGCGTTTTGCGTTACGATCTGCGTGGCCATGGCGCGAGCGAAGCGCCGGGCGGTGATTACAGTTTTGACATGCTTGCCGGTGATGCGCTTAGTCTGCTGCGAGCGCTGAAAATTAACCGTTGTCATTTTGTCGGCCTGTCCATCGGCGGTATGATTGGACAAGCGCTGGGCATTCGCAGCGCGGCGGAAATCGCCAGTTTGGCGCTCTGCGCCACCTCGAGCCGGATGCCCGCCGAAATGCATAGCGTTTGGGACACGCGCATTCAGCAAGCTCGCACACAAGGCATGGCGAGCCTAACCGACGTGACGTTGGAGCGCTGGTTCACGGCGGCGTTTCGCGCTAACCGAACGGCGGAATTGGCGCGCGTTGGCGCCATGATTTCCAATACGCCGGTGAATGGATTTGTCGGTTGTTCGAGCGCGATCAAAACACTGAATTTCAGCGAACAATTGAAACGCATTTCATTGCCCACTACGCTTATCGTCGGCCGCGACGATCCCGGCACGCCGGTCGCCGCATCGGAGGTGATTCAGCGCGAAATTACCGGCTCTGAGCTGGTGGTTCTGGAGCATGCCATGCATCTATGCAATATCGAGCAGCCGGACGCGTTTAACCGCGCGTTGCTGGCCTTTCTCAGCCGCCAAGACTAGCCCACCTTCCGCAGGAACGATTTTTGCGGTATCTTAGTGGGAGTAAACTCTTCAGGAGACTGGGAAATGTCGTACCCGCTGGTGCTGACGTTGGATATGGCAGGCTTACCGTTTCGCTGGGTCGAGATGGAGGATGCCATTATGTACGCCGCCCGCAACATGGTGGCGTGGTCCATCGGCAGCGTCGCTGGCGTGTTTCATGGCGGTATGTGCCGCGCAACCGGAAAACGCTCGACCCTTTCCACCAAGTGCATTATCGCCCTCAAGGGCAGCGACAAGGTCGTCCATGATGTGTCGCGGCCGCCGTTACTCAGCCGCGAAACGTTGTTTGCCCGCGATCGCCAAATCTGCGCCTATTGTGGTGGCAAATATCGGGAACGCGAGTTGTCGAAAGACCACGTCATCCCGATTTCAAAACGCGGTCGTGATAATTGGGTCAATGTCGTCACGGCATGTCGTCCCTGCAATCATCGCAAAGCCAATCGCACCCCGGAACAGGCGCGCATGGAATTGCTCTACGTGCCCTATACGCCGAATCGTCACGAACATTTCATTCTGCAAAATCGCAATATTCTGGCAGATCAAATGGAATACTTGATGGCGAGCGTACCGCGGCACAGCCGGTTGCATAGTTAGCGTGTTTTTGGGTGTTGCTCTAAGAGCCAATAACGGCGAGGTTCTTCAAGCAAGCCTCACTGCGAGGTAAGAACGACGCGGACTACGGCGTTATAGACCTCGACATGTAACTTCCTTCAAGCCCGATCTGTTTTTCTCCAGTGCGTAGAGTTGATGCAGACGCCTATCGCTCTGTTAGGTCTACCTTCGTACGGCGTCTCCGAGATTCGATCAAAATTGATACTACGCACTCGATTTCGACCATGAAGCCGCTGCTTCGAGTGAGGAAATAATCTGGCAAGAAAAAGTTCTTTCGATCGCGAGGTGTTGCTGTTTAAGTAGTGTGTGCATCGGGTGCGCATCGCGCACACAAATTGTTGACACCCGATACAGAAAAATGAGTCCGTGTGCGCCGTGCGCACCTACCCTTGCATGGGGATTGCACAAACTGCTACGGCTCGAAACTGTTGCCTTAAGCCACAAATCGAAAACCGACTGTCGAGAAGTGATGATCGAATGTAAAGGCGATGCGAATGCCGGCGCGATTCATGATGGCAAAACTCGTCCCATCGACGGCTGACAGTTTGTGCAGATCGGCACGCTTGAAGTATGCCCACGACTGCTCAAGATCGCGTAGCTCGCAAGGAAGAATTTTTACTATGCGGGGTGTATAAATCGATTCTTTCCATGCCAACGCGACGTCCCGGTGCGCATTGCGTTCAAGAAAGGTGAACGTCTCGATCACGATCGGAACGGAGGTATGAAGTTTCGCCCCAGCGTTAATTAGGATTTCCCATTGGCCACGAGCGTTTGTGTGCAGCGGATCGCGGGTGAGCGCAAGCGCAATCCATGCGCCGCTGTCGACAAACACGGCCTCGCGCTGGCGCATCAGGGTTCGTCGTGAACGCTATCGTGTTCCATTGACGTGCGTCTTGGTTCGCCATCCCAGATGCCTACGGGACCCGTTGTCTGGGGTTTGAGCACAACCGTTCGGATCGCTTCGCGCACGAGTTCTGCGACACTGCGGCCCGAGCGCGCAGCAACTTCTCGTAGGGCCGCTAGTTCTTCTTTGCGCAAGTAGACTTGAGTTTTTTCCATATTGGTCACTATACGGTCGAAGATGACGTACGTCAATTTTTTCGCAGTGAGCTTTGCAGCACAACTCGCTACATTACTTTATCACGCTGGGGCATTGGCATGGGAGCCAGTATTGATGAGGTTTTCGGAGGATGCCCGGTCATTGCGAGGAGTGAAACGACGAAGCAATCTCGATTTTTTTGCTGCCGTGAAAAGCGAGATTGCTTCGTCACAAAATCGTTCCTCGCAATGACAAGTTAAAGTCTATTTGCTAATAGCGATTATATTTTCCCAACGCCTTCAACATCGACTTTTCCTCTTTGATGATCGGAATCATCTTGCTTTCTTTGTCATCGTAGAGCTTCAAGAACTCGACGACTTTTTCCGCGGCTTCCTGCGGCACGACCACCACGCCATCCAAATCGCCGACTATGTAATCACCCGGTTTGACCATGATGCCAGCGCATTTCACTGGAATTTGTTTCGCGACGCTGACATAGCGGCCCACCGACGTGGCTGGGCTGATCGCTCGGCTGAAAATAGGAAAGCCGATTTCCGTGACTTCTTCCACGTCGCGCGCCGCGCCGTCGATGACTGCGCCGGCGAGGCCGCGAACTTTTGCCGTGGTCGACATCAAATTGCCCATGCCGGCGATTTCTAAGCCATCTTCCAAGACGTATACCAACACGCTGCCGGGCTCGGCTTCGTCGAGAATTTCTAGGGCGTAGTTGCGATAGGTGCGTTTGTCGGTGCGCAATACCGGCCGCAGCAATGCGGTTGCGGCCGGGCCGACGATTTTGGTTTTGAAGATCGGTTTCATGTCGTGGGTCATGAAGCCGCGCTGGCCGGTCGCTTCTTCTACGGCGTCGGCAATGTTGCCGGTGCTGTTTACCTTGTTTTTTAGGATGGTGATGATTTCGCTTGGCGTTAGTTTTTTGGGTTCGTCTGCGCGTGCGGTACCTGCACAAAGGGAACTAAACAATAGCGTCATTCCCGCGAAGGCGGGAATCCAGCGTCTTAATACAAAGACACTGGGTCCCCGCCTACGCGGGGACGACGTATGAAGGAGACTTGTTGGTGTTTGCGCTTTAGTATCGTCCATAAGCTTCCATTGCCTTTCTTATCGATTTGGTTTCGTGAATCATCTCGCGCATTTTGATTTCTTTGGCGTCGAATTCCAGCGCGAGTTCCACGATTTTCTGGGCGTGTTCAAAAGGGACAACCACCACGCCATCCATATCGCCCATGATGTAATCGCCGGGGTGAACCAAAATCCCGGCGCAGATCACCGGCACTTGACCCGCCACGCTCACCTGACGACCGATGATCGAAGCCGGCGTGATGCTGCGGCAGAACACCGGAAAACCCATGCGCGTGATCTCGTCGACATCGCGGGCGCCGCCGTCGATCACCGCGCCGGCGATGCCGCGCACTTGCGCGGTAGTGGCCATGAGTTCGCCGATGCCGGCGATTTCCAGGCCGTCTTCCAACACATAAACGAGGATGCTGCCGGGCGCCGCTTCGTCAAGAACTTGTAAACCATGGTTGATCCCATCACCTTGGCGTAGCGCCGGTTTAAGCTGCACCGTCGCGGCGCGGCCGACGATTTTGCTTTTGAACAGCGGCCGCATATCGGGTCGCATGAAACCGCGTTGGCCGATGACATCGTCGATTGCATCGGAGACGCTGGCGACGGTGGATTTGCCGAATGCCGCAATGATTTCCTCTTCGCTGAGTGTTCCCATGGTGATGCCCTTCAAATGGCGTAATCGAAACGAATATAATGCAGTTTACTTGAGAAAACTTTTCCATGTCATCCGGCAAAATCCTAGCGCTTGATTGTTCGACGGACTACTGTTCCGTCGCCTTGCTCGCCGCGGGCGCATACATCGAACGCGCCGAGCGCGCCGAGCAACGCCATTCCGAATTGCTCTTGCCGATGGTCGATGCGATCCTCGCCGAGAGCGGTTTCGCCTTACGCGACCTCGATGCGATCGCATTCGGCGCCGGGCCGGGCACCTTCACCGGACTACGCATCGCTTGCGGCGTGGCGCAGGGCTTGGCGTTTGGCGCGAACCGTGGCGTCGTCGCCGTGCCGACGTTGCTGGCGCTCGCACAGGCAATCGATGCACAGCGCGTCCTCGCCGTCCTCGATGCGCGCATGGGTGAAATTTACCTCGCCGCCTACGAAAAGATAAACGGATTGTGGCAAATAATTATTGCACCCTGTCTGTGCCGTCCCGATGCGGCGCCGTCGTTGCCGGGCGCGGATTGGTTCGGTGTCGGCAGCGGTTTCGTCGCCCATGGCGAAACATTGCGTCAACACTATGGCTGCGCACTCGCCGCGGTGGATGAAGGGTATCCCCACGCCCGCCACATCGCTGCCCTGGGCCATGCTGAGTGGCAGGCGGGACGCGCGGTTTGCGCCAGTGACGCGCTGCCGCTGTATATCCGCGACAAAGTCGCATTTACCGAAAGCGAAAGGCGTGCAGCATCGTGAGCGCAGCGCCGATTTCGCTGCTGCAATACGCGCCGATGGCGTTGACGGATATCAAGCAGGTGATCGAGATCGAGAATCAGGCTTACCTCTATCCGTGGACGTTGGGTAATTTTCGCGATTCGATCCAGGCGGGACACCGCTGCGTGATGCTTAACTATGGCGACACATTAATCGGCTATGCCGTGGCGCTGTTCGCCGCGAACGAAGCGCATTTGCTCAACCTCACTATGGCCCCGGCGTGGCAGCGCAAGGGTTATGGTCGCGCGTTTTTGTTACATCTGATTTCTATTGCCGCTACCGAGTTGACGCGAAATTTTTTCCTCGAGGTGCGACCGTCGAACGCCGCCGCCCAGGCTTTGTATACGTCGATCGGCTTTAACGCCATTGGCGTGCGGCGCAATTACTATCCCGCCCACGCCGGTCGCGAGGACGCGGTAGTCATGGAACTGAAGTTATGAGTCGTTCCGAAGCCTACCTAAAAGAGATGGGGTTGTGGCCGGTTTATCGCCAGCGTTCCGCCGTCGCCGAACGCGAAGCCCGTAACGAAAACGAACGTACCGACATAGCAATCCCGTCGAGTGTTGCTGATCGGCGCGCCGAAATCGCCCGCATGGACTGGACGCAACTCAAACAAGCGGTGAAGCATTGCACCGCCTGCGCCTTGCGCGCCGGCTGCAGGCAAACCGTCTTTGGCGTCGGCGACGAAAAAGCGCAATGGTTATTCGTCGGTGAAGGGCCCGGCGCCGAAGAGGATCAGCGCGGCGAACCCTTTGTTGGCCAAGCCGGACGTTTGCTGGACAATATGCTTGCGGCCATCGGATTAACGCGCGGCGAAAATGCTTACATCGCCAACATCGTCAAGTGCCGGCCACCGGGCAATCGCAATCCCGAAGCGGCGGAAGCATCGGCCTGCGCGCCTTATCTCGCACGCCAGATCGAATTGATTCAACCGAGGCTGATTGTTGCCCTGGGCAAAGTAGCCGCGGCGAATTTGCTCGCGACCGATGCGCCAATCGGCAGTTTGCGCGGCAAGCGGCATGATTATCGCGGGATTCCGCTGATCGCCACCTACCATCCGGCCTATCTGCTGCGCAGCTTGCCGGATAAGGCCAAGGCGTGGGCGGATTTATGTTTTGCCAGGCGAATCGCGCAAGACGTCAATAGTCCAAGGTGAGGTGTCGTTGCGAGGAGCCCCACGCTTCGCTTTGGGATAAACTTCGCGACGACGCAATCTCGATTTTTTTTTGCGGTAATTAAAAACTAGATTGCGTCGTCGCTAAGCTCTTCGCAATGAGGACTAAAATATAATCGTGCCGGGAGCAGCTTGCGGCTTGCCTCCTGGCGCGGTATGCTTGAATCGCCGCTCTGTATTTGGCTCTGGCCCTAGGCCACCCGGTCAGCCCGATGCTTAGGAATTTTTATGCGCTTCGCTATTCGGCATTTCGCCGCCTTCGGGACCGTAGAAAATAACCCACAACGTTAAATCATCACTAAAATTTTCAAAGCGATGAATTTTTCCCGCCGGGACAAACAATAAATCCGTCGCTTGAAATTTTTTTCGTTCGTCAGCGCAGACGAACTCGCCGCTGCCGCGGGCGACAACGTAAATCTCATCTCGGGTATGGGGCTGTTGCGGGTCGGTTCCGCGCGGGGCGTAAACTTTAACTAGTAGACTGCCGTGACTTAAAACCGGCAGGGAGGGGAGGCCCAACTCGTTGCGCCAACCGGCGTCGAGTTGGGTGGTGGCTTCGGCTAATTGTTTGAGAAAATCCAATTAGTTTTTATGCTGCGCCATGAACTCATCGGCCAGACGATTAGACTCGGCGCGCTGCGCGTCATTCAGATATTTCTCGCAAATGTGCATATGAATGCGCGCCTGGCCGTTGCCCTGCCGAGTGGAGAGCACAAACCATTTACACGCGGTCAGCATATCTTTCGCCACGCCGGTGCCCATGTAGTACATGGTGCCGAGATTAAATTGACCGAATTGATTACCTTGCTCGGCGGATTTTTTATACCACTCGACTGCTTTGTCGTAATCTTTCTTCGTGCCCTGGCCCATGTCGTACATCACGCCGGTGCTGGACTGCGCCAAGCCATCGCCTTGTTCCGCCATCGACAAAAATTCCTTGAAGGCTTCTTCGAAGTCACCTTTGTCGTAGGCCGCTTGCGCGGAAACTAAATCCACGGCGAATGCCGCGCCGATACTCGCGCCCAGCATCACCAGGCCTAACAAACACTGTTTGAAATTCATAACTTACCTTATCGGTTGGTTGTGTGGACGCGAGCCGCGGTCGAGCGTTACTTCTCGTCGACCTTTGCTTTGGCACGCAAATCGTCTAGCAGTTTCGTCATCATGGCTTGCTGTTGCGATTGGCGAATTTTTTCTTTCACTTCTTCAAACGCCGGCACTTTCGCGCCGCGCGTATCTTCAAGCTTGATGATGTGATAACCGTACGGCGTTTTGATCGGCTCTGGCGTCATTTCGCCCTTCTTAAGTTTGACCATGGCTTCGCTAAACGGTTTCACAAAATTTCCGGGCATGGTCCATTCCAGTTTGCCGCCTTGATCCTTAGAACCGGCATCCTTGGATTTTTCTTTCGCGAGTTTATCGAAGTTGCCGCCTTTTTTGATTTGCGCGATCAGGTCTTTTGCGTCTTTCTCGTCTTCAACTAAGATGTGCTGCGCTTTATATTCCTTATCGCCTTCCGCGGATTTTGCTTTGTTGTATTCCGCTTTGAGCGCTTCATCCTTAATCGGATTCTTTTTCATGTAATCGGAGACGTAAGCCCGCACCAACAGTTGCTGTTTGACGAAGTCGAGTTGATCCATGACTTCTGGGGATTTATCCATGCCGGCTTTCATCGCTTCTTGCGCAACGATTTCGCCCTTAATCAAATTGTCTTTGATTTGCGCCTGTACTTGCGGGTTGTCGCCCTGACCTTGGCCGGCGGCCTGTTGGATCATGATGGCGAAGCGCGAGGCGGGAATCGTTACGCCGTTCACGGTGATTTTCGCCGGCTTGGCCGCAGTTGGCGCCGCTGCAGCCGCAGGCGCTTTGCTGTCTTGGGCGTGACTCACGCTTAAGGCCACTAGGCAGGAAACCGCGAGCAACGCAATAGAGGAACGTTTTAATATCATGACTAAATCCTTAACTAGGGAAAATAAAAAATTACAACTGATCGGGCGTGTTGGCGACAATCGACAGGGCGTGGATTTGCCGATGCATCATGTCACCGAGGGCTTGATAGATTAAACGATGGCGGGCCACCTGCGGTTTACCGGCAAACAATTTCGAGACGATAGTGAGCTGATAATGACCGCCGCCGCCCGCCGCGCCGACGTGGCCGACATGCTTCGCGCTATCGTCAACGATGTTCATACTCTCCGGCTGCAAGCTGGTGAGCCGCTGCTGCATGAGCGCGATGGTTTCATTCAAGGTAATGTCTTGCGATAGGGTTTGACGACCACTTTCGCGTAAACGCCTTCGATATAAAACGGATCGGCTTTAATCCAAGCCTGCGCTTCTTCTAGCGAGGCGAATTCGGCGACGATCAAGCTGCCGGTAAAACCTGCGGGGCCGGGATCCAGGCTGTCGATGGCGGGAAACGCGCCGCCGCACAGTAAGCGGCCTTCGTCAACAAGTTGCTGCACCCGCGGCAGATGCTGCGGGCGGATTGCAATACGGCGTTCCAGGGAATTCGGGGCATCTTCTGCCATGATTGCATACAGCACTAAGTGGGGTCCTTTTCTTCGATGGCGTATTTCGACAGCAATAATCCTTGGCCGATAATGAACGCCAGCATCAGACCAAAACCGCCGAACAATTTGAAGTTGACCCAGGTATCGGTGGAAAAATTAAACGCAACATACAAATTGAGTACGCCCATCACCAGGAAAAAAATCACCCAGCTTAGGTTGAGTTGACGCCAAATTGGTTCCGGTAGCGCAATGTTTTTTTCCATCATGGCGCGAATGAGATTTTTGCCGAAGAGCAGTTGGGCAGCCAGTAGTGCAACGGCGAACAACCAATACAACACCGTGGGCTTCCATTTGATAAAAGTCTCGTCATGTAAATAAAGCGTCGCGCCGCCAAACACGGCGATGATGGCCAGGCTGATCCACATCATGGGCTCAATTTTTTTTCCCGTCAGCCGCAGCCATAGAATCTGCAACACATTGGCCGCGATGGCCACGCCGGTGGCGATGTAAATGCCGGCGAACTTGTAGGCCACGAAGAATAGCGCGACCGGGAAGATATCGAATAGAAGTTTCATAAGCCCTTAATTATGAAGGAAAGTAGTCGGAAAGTCTATAACTGCGAAGCGTTTCCCCTCGCATGGAAACGTCTGCAAGCGTCTAACTGGCGCGGCCTTCATGATAAAATTCGTCGCGCAATGAAACAGCTCGTCCTCAATATCTCCCCCGCGCCGCCGCCCACGTTTGCCAGTTTTATCATCGGCAAGAATCAAGAGCTATGCACGCTATTACAGGCGATGGCGAACGGAGAATATCGCGAACGCTTCGTTTATCTTTGGGGTGCGCCGGGCGCCGGAAAATCCCACTTGCTCGGCGCCTTCGCAACGGCGGCGCGCGCGCGTGCGCTGGTACGCTTAGACCGCCACGCAACGGCGCCGGAGATTTCCCAGGTTCGTGGCGATGAGGTGGTGATCTTCGACGACGTCCATCGTCTCAGTTCCACCGTCCAACCGGCGCTGTTTCACGCGTATAACCGCATCCGCACGGCGACCGGGCAGTTCATCGTCAGCGGCGGGTTGCCGCCGAGCCAGTTAATGCTCCTAGCGGATCTCAAATCTCGGCTTGGCTGGGGCGTGGTATTAGAGGTGAAGCCGTTGAGCGATGACGAGAAATACACCGCGCTGTCGCAACAAGCCACGGCACGCGGATTTTCACTTACGCCGGAGGTGATTCGCTATATCGTGGCCCATTACCCGCGCGATTTGCCCTCGCTAATGAGTTTGCTCGCGGCATTGGACTTGTATTCGTTACAACACAAACGGTCGATTACCGTACCATTGCTCAAAGCAGTCATCGATCAAGAACCTACTTTGGAGTCGTAACTTGGATTTAATTTTGTTTGATTTGGACAATACCCTGCTCGCCGGTGACAGCGACTACGAGTGGGCGCAATACTTGATCGAAAAAGGCGTGCGCGACCGTGCAGAACACGAAACGCGCAATCTGCATTTTTACGAATCCTATAAAGCCGGTACGCTCGACATTCACGAGTTTCTCGATTATCAGTTGCAGCCGCTGGCCAGTCACCCGCAGAAAAAATTAAAGAAATGGCGCGAGGACTATGTCGCGACCAAGATTCTGCCGATCATCACCGACAAGGCGCGGGAATTGGTCAACGCGGCGCTGCGCCAGACGGAATATGTGTTGATCATTACGGCCACCAATCGTTTTGTCACCGAGACGATCGCGACGGAATTCGGCATCAAATATTTAATCGGCACCGAACCGGAAGAGATCGACGGTGAGTTCACCGGAAGAGTCGCCGGCACGCCGAGCTTTCGCGAAGGCAAGATCACAAGGCTTGAAGAATGGCTCCAGGCGCGGGGTTTGGGCGTGCATTCGTTCGACACGACGCGTTTTTATAGCGATTCGCTGAACGATTTGCCGTTGCTGAATAGGGTTAACGAGCCCATTGCCGTCGATCCGGACGATACCTTGCGCAGCCATGCTGAGGCTAAGGGTTGGCCGGTGATTTCTTTACGCGATTGAGCGTAGCAACGTGTCTGTTTGCGCCCTAGAAATTCATTAAATGCAACGCGCCGTCGTTGCTGTAGCCCTAATCATCTTGACCCTCGCCAGCCTATGGTTCGGGCTTGCCGTTGGTAGCGTAAAACTTTCTCAAGTAGAAGTCTGGCAAGCGCTTATCGGTCAAGGCAGTGATGTCCAGCGCCAAATCGTCATGGAGCTACGCGCGCCGCGCGTATTCGCGGCCTTTGCTTGCGGTGGATTGTTGGCGCTGGCGGGAACCTTGTTGCAAGTCTTGCTACGCAATCCCCTTGCCGATCCCTACATACTCGGCATTTCGGGTGGGGCGGCGGTAGGCGCGCTGTCCGCTTTGACCTTGGGTATGGCTGCCCTGTCCGTCAATATCGGCGCCTTGCTCGGGGCGGTGGCTGCCATCGCGCTGGTGTTTGCCCTCGGCTGGCGCGGGCGCGGCATCGGGCCGGAGCGCATGTTGCTCGCCGGTGTGGTGTTATCCGCGGGATTCGCGGCGATTATCAGTTTGTTTCTAGTGCTGGCGCCCGCCGCCCAATTGCACGGCATGTTGTTCTGGCTGATGGGGGATTTGTCGCGCGTGGTTTCCGCCGATATTGCCTTGACCACGCTTCTTATCCTTGCCGTCTTCTGCGTAATGCTTGGCCACGCGCTGGACATTCTCGCCCTCGGCGAAACCAAGGCGATGACCTTGGGCTTAAGCGCCAAGCCGTTGCAGATTTTGATTTTCTTTCTTGCCGCGCTGGCGACAACCGTTGTGGTCGTCAGCGCCGGGCCCATCGGTTTCGTCGGGCTCCTCGTCCCTCACGCCATCCGTTTGCTTGGCATCACACGTCACCGTGCGCTGATCTTGTTGTCGATTTTTGCCGGCGGCGCGTTTTTGGTGTGCGCTGATCTGCTCGCGCGCAGCCTCGCCGCGCCGCTGCAATTGCCGGTGGGCGCGGTAACGGCGCTGCTCGGCGTGCCCATGCTGCTGCTTTTACTGATCCGTCGATGACCACGCTCCGCATCGAGAACCTTACGCTCGGCCATCCGAGTAAAACCCTGCTGCGCGACTTGTCCCTTGCCTTTCGGCCCGGCGAATGCTGGGCAGTGCTGGGTCCCAACGGCAGCGGCAAGAGCACCTTGCTCCGTGCGCTCGCGGGCATTCGCGCGGTGCAAGGGGGCGTTATTAAGCTCGATCACTCGAGCCTCGCCAGCATTTCCCGCCGCGCCCTCGCGCAACGCATCGGTTTGTTGCTGCAAGAAGAGAGCAACGGATTTTACGGTAGCGTCGGCGAATATGTCGAGTTGGGATTATTCTCACGCGGCGCCTGGCTGTCAGCCAATCCCAGAGCGGCGTCCCAGGCACATGCCGCCATGGGACGCATGCGGCTTGCCGAGCAGGCCGATCGCCTGTGGCAACAACTTTCCGGTGGCGAACGGCAACGTGCCCGTTTGGCGCAATTGTTGGCGCAAGCGCCCGACATTTATTTGCTCGACGAGCCACTGCTGCATCTGGATTTGCGTCATCAGCTCGCCGTTTTACAATGCTTCCGCGAGTTGGCGCAGCAGCAGGGCAAGTCCGTCATCATGGTGTTGCACGACAGTCTCTGGGCGAGCCGGTTTTGCGACCGCGCGCTGATGCTTTATGATGACGGCAATTGCCGCTTCGGCGCGGCCGAAGCCCTGATCACTAAAACCACCTTAGCTCAACTATATTCCTGCTCAATGGATAGTTTCGAATTCTCCCTGCCCACATGATTAAAAAATTTATTCAACGGGTATTTGGTAAAGAGAAAAAAACATCCGATCCGAAAACAACGAAGCCGCGCGTCCTTAAAATCAAGGAACACGGCATCAAGCGCGACATGATCAGCGCCTGCGCGCTACGCACCACGACCCAGTTGCAACAGGCCGGTTACCAGGCCTTCGTCGTCGGCGGCGCCGTGCGCGATTTGCTCACCGGCCGCGCGCCGAAGGATTTTGATGTAGCAACCGACGCCACGCCGGAACAAGTGAAGGCCGCTATTCGCCGCTCGCGCATCATCGGTCGGCGCTTTCAAATCGTGCATGCGTTGTGCGGCAGCGAGACCGTCGAAGTGTCGACGTTTCGCGCCATGTCCATGCCGATTGCCGAAGGCGAGGCCGAAAGCAATGAAATGCGCAGCGACGAACACGGCCGCCTGTTGCGCGATAACGTCTTCGGCAACCAAGCCGAAGATGCCTCGCGCCGCGACTTCACCGCGAACGCGTTGTTCTACGATCCCGCCACGGAAGAAGTGTGGGATTACCACCACGGCGTCGCCGATATTCGCGCGAAAAAATTGCGCATGATCGGCGATCCGGCGACGCGCTATCGCGAAGATCCGGTACGCATGCTGCGCGCCGCGCGCTTTGCGGCTAAGCTCGGATTCCACATCGACGGCCCGACGCAAAAGCCGATTCTCGAAATGGCCGATTTACTCAAGAATGTGCCGAAGTCGCGCTTGTTCGACGAAATGATGAAACTGCTGTTGTCCGGCCATGCCTGGGCCTGTGTGACGACATTGCGGTCGGAAGGTTTGCACCATGGTTTGTTACCCCTGCTTGACGTGATTTTGGAGCAGCCCATGGGCGAGCGCTTCGTCAAACTCGCCTTGGAGCAGACCGATTTGCGCATCCAGCAAGACAAGCCGGTGTCGCCCGGATTTTTATTCGCGACCCTGCTGTGGCACGAAGTGCTCGCCGCCTGGGACGTCAATCTGAAGCAAGGTATGCGCCGTGCGCTGGCGCTGAGTACCGCGATGGACGATGTATTAAAACAGCAGTCGGCGCAACTGAATATCCCGCGCCGCTACGACGCGGTGATGAACGAGATTTGGCAACTGCAGCCGCGCTTTCTCGATCGCTCCGGCGCCAAGCCGTTTCGCTTGCTGAGCCATCCGCGCTTTCGCGCCGGCTACGATTTTCTGTTGTTGCGTTGTCGAAGCGGCGAACTCGACGCGGAACTAGGCGAGTGGTGGGAGAAATTCCAAAGCGCCGAGGAAGACGAGCGCCAGGCCATGTTGCTGGTGGAAATCGCCGAACCCGGAACCAAAAAACGCCGCCGCCGCAAACGCAAGAGTCCGGCCGCGGGCCCAGTCGACGCCGAGTGAAAACGGTCGCCTACATCGCCTTGGGTTCTAACTTGGATAATCCGAAAATGCAGATCCAAGATGCGTTTGCCGAGCTCGATGAAATCGAAAGCTCGCGCTTGTTGCAAACCTCGTCGCTTTACGCCAGCGCGCCTTGGGGCTACGCGAATCAACCGGATTTCGTCAACGCCGTCGCGGCGCTCGAAACAGAATTGCCACCGCGTCGCTTGCTCGAAGAATTGCTGAAAATCGAAACCTGGCATGGCCGCGAGCGCGCTTTTCCGAATTCCCCACGCACACTGGATTTGGATATTGCGCTGTACGGCGAAGAAATTGTGGATGACGAGAATTTGAAGATTCCCCATCCGCGCATGCATCAGCGCGCGTTCGTGCTCGCGCCATTGGCGGAGATCGCGCCGCAGATAGCGATTCCGGGGCAGGGCGCGATCGCTCAGTTGCTTGAGCGATGCGATGATCCGAGTTTGAAGCGGATTGTGGACTAAGTTGCAGCGACATGATATTTCCTACGAAACGAAGCAAATTATCCTCTCCCCTCGAAGGGGAAGGAGAGTTCTAGAAAACTACGTCGCTAAAATAAATTCAATGAACCCATGGCACTAGCCGAAAAATACCGCTACGTCGTGATTGAAGGCCCCATCGGCGTGGGCAAGACCAGCCTTACCAAGCGTATGGCCGAGCACCTTGGCGCCGAGGCGTTGCTAGAAGAACCGGATGCCAACCCCTTCCTGCCGAAGTTCTATCGCGATATGCGCCGCCATGCCTTTTCGACGCAAATGTTTTTCCTGTTTCAGCGCGTCGCCCAGGTGAGCGATCTGAAACAGCGCGAGTTATTCGAGAAAGTCACCATCTCAGATTTTTTGCTGGAGAAAGATCCGCTGTTTGCACGCCTGACCTTGACCGACGAGGAATTCAGCCTCTACCAGCGCATCTACCAACACCTCGCGCCGCAAGCGCCGACGCCGGATCTGGTCATTTATTTACAAGCGCCGGTGGAAGCGCTGATCAATCGCGTCAAGCGGCGCGGCAACGAATACGAGCGCAATATTTCCGAAGAATATCTGCGTCGCCTGGCGAGAGCTACACGGAGTATTTTTATCAGTACGACAGCTCACCGCTGTTGATCGTCAACAGCAGCCGCTTAAATTTTGTCGATCGCAGTGACGATTTTGAATTATTATTGCAGCGCATTAACGCCATGCGCGGTGGCCGCGAGTTTTTTAACCGCAGCTCCTGACCTGATACCGTTTTAATTTTTGGATGGATAGATTATGCGACTGACGTTGAAAGACCTGGCGAAGAAATTTGAAGCCAAAGAAAAAATCACCATGGTAACCATCTATGACGCCAGTTTCGCCGCAGTGGCGGAACAGGCCGGCGTCGATATTTTGTTCATCGGCGACTCCCTCGGCATGACCGTGCAGGGTCACGATAGTCCGTTGCCGGTGACCGTGGAAGATATGGTATACCACACCCGCGCCGTGGTGCGCGGCAGCAAGCAAGGCTTTGTGATCGGCGATTTGCCGTTTGGCGCCTATCACGAAAGTCCGGCGCAAGCGTTCCGCAATGCCGCGCAACTCATGATGGCCGGCGCCAACATGGTGAAGCTGGAAGGCGGCGCGGTGATGGCCGAAGCGGTAGAATTTTTGACCCAGCGCGGCATACCCGTCTGCGGTCATCTCGGACTGACACCGCAATCCTATAATGCCCTCGGCGGTTTCCGCGTGCAGGGCAAGAGCGACGAGGCGGCCCAGCGTTTGATCAACGACGCGAAAACCTTGCAAAGCGCCGGCATGTCCATGGTCGTTCTAGAAGCGATTCCGGCCACCTTGGGCAAAGAAGTCACGGCGAGTCTCAACGTTCCCACCATTGGCATCGGCGCCGGGCCCGACTGTTCCGGCCAGGTGTTGCTCGCCTACGATTTGTTAGATATTTTCCCGGGCAAAAAAGCCAAGTTCGTGAAAAATTTTATGGCGACCGGCGGTAACGTTTCCGCCGCCTTCGCGAATTTCGTCAAGGAAGTCAAAGACGGCACATTCCCCGGCCCCGAACACTGTTACTAAGAAAAGAAGAAATAAATGGACGTTATCCATACCGTAAGAGAATTGCGCGAACGCCTACGCGGTGAACGCGTCGCCCTAGTGCCCACCATGGGCAATCTGCATGAGGGCCACATCCAGCTCATTCGCATCGTCAAGCCCAAGGCCGCGTGCCTGGTCGCGAGTATTTTCGTCAATCGTTTGCAGTTCGGCCCGAAGGACGACTACAACAAATATCCGCGCACCTTGCCGGGCGATTGCGAAAAACTTGATGCCGCCGGTTGCCACGTGGTCTTCGCGCCGACCGAGGAGGAAATTTATCCCGAGCCGCAGACCTTCACTGTCGAGCCGTCAAGCCTGCAAAACATTCTCGAAGGCGAATTTCGCGCCGGGCATTTTCGTGGCGTCGCGACGGTGGTGCTGAAACTCTTCAACATGGTGCAGCCGCAGATCGCGATTTTCGGCAAGAAAGATTATCAGCAGCACCTGGTGCTGCGCGACATGGTGCGGCAATTCGAGTTACCGATCGACATCATCCCCGCGGAAACGGTTCGCGCCGAAGACGGCCTGGCGTTGTCATCACGCAACGGTTATCTATCCCCGGCCGAACGCAAAGAAGCCGTTCGCCTCAATCAGCAATTGCAAAAAGTGCGCAGCGCAATTTTTTCGGGTGACTTGGATTTTTCCAAACTCGAACTAGCCGCAGTAAAACATCTAGACGAGCACGGCTGGAAAACCGATTACATTTCAGTACGGCGGCAACAAGATCTATTGACGCCCTCGCCGCAGGAAAAGCATCTGGTTGTGCTAGGGGCTTCCAAGCTTGGGACGACGCGGCTGATCGATAATCTAGAAATCGATCTGTAGTTTTTTCGGAAGCGCGCTTTCCTTAGGGTGGAGGTCCGGTGGTGTTTAACTCGAGCTATTTCGGCGCTCGATTTGACCGCTTTCACAAGGTCTTGTCATTCCCGTGCAGGCGGGAATCCATGTTGACTTTGAACGGCCAAATGGATTCCGCTTTCGCGGGAATGACGATGGGGTATTTTCCGGTTGTGGGGACATTGCCAGGAGCCGCTTCCCGCTTGCCTCCTGGCATGGGGTGTCTTGGAAACCAATATTCATGAGCCTCTCCAGACATCTAGTGAGACGTAGCGATCAAAGCCTTGGATGTTTGCGATGCCAATCGGTTTCCCGTTGATAGGCGCGGCCGGCGCGCACCAGCAGATCCTCGGAAAAATGTCGGCCGACCAATTGAAACGCGATAGGCGTACCGCGAGGGGTGAATCCCGACGGCAGGGTGATGCTTGGGCTGCCGCTCATGTTGAAGGGCGAGGTGAAGCGCATTAGCGCCAATAGCGCTTCGGCGTCTTGGCCCAGCGTGTCCATTTTTGCTTGGGTGGGCGAGGCGATGAATTGCGCCGGGATGATCAACAAATCGATGGACTGAAATAGCGCGGCGAGGCGGCCGGAAAAATCGCGGCGGCGCAGGAGAATTTTTTGATATTCGCTGGCGCTGATGTTCCGTGCCGAGGCGATGAAACCAGCGAGGCCGGGGCCGTAGTCGTTTTTGCGCGATGGGTAGGTGGCTTCGTGGGCGACGGCGGTTTCCACCGCGCAGTTCGGCGCCCAATCGCGCAACACCTGGTCGAAGTCGGGAAACTTGATGTTACGAATGTCAGTGCCGAGTCCTTTCAGCACTTCCAAGGCGTCGCGAACGGTTTGCAGCATGGCCGGCTCGACGCCGTCACCGACGTAGCGTTCGTCGATGCCGATGCGTACACCGCGCAAATCGCGATCGTCGCCGTCGAGATAATTCGGCACGGATTTTTGCACGGCGGTGGGATCGTTGACATCGGCGCCCGCGATCGCGCCGAGCACCACGCCGGCATCGGCGGCCGAGCGACACATAGGCCCGAGGTGATCGAGGGACGCGGCCAATTCGAATGCACCGTAACGCGACACGCGGCCCCAGGTTGGCTTGAGGCCGGTGACGCCGTTTGCCGCCGATGGGAAGCGGATTGACCCGCCGGTGTCGGAACCGAGCGACGCAAAGCACAGGCCCGCCGCCGTTGCCGTGCCTGAGCCACTGGACGATGCGCCGACCCAATGATCGGCATGCCACGGATTGACCGGGACGCTGATTGCTGGGTGGTGGTCGGCGAACGCGCCTTCGGTGAGTTGCAGTTTTCCCAGGCAAACCGCGCCGCTATCGAACAAACGCTGCACGACTGTACCGTTGAACGTCGGGCGAAAATTTTTGTGCAGCGTCATTCCCGCCGCGGTCGGAATGTGCTGGGTGTAGCAAAGATCTTTCAGACCGATGGGAATACCGTGCAGCGCGCCGCGATAGCGAAACTTCATGATTTCGTCTTCGGCGCGGCGCGCTTGCTCGAGTGCGAGTTCTGAGGTTACTAAGGCGTAGGCATGAAGGCGTTTATCCAGGGTCTCGATCCGGCTCAGCAACGCTTGCGTAAGCTCTACGGGCGAGAGCTGCCTCGTCTGTAGCAAATGCGCGACTTCGGTCAGTTCCAGATAATGAAGGTCATGGTTTGTCATGGCATCAAGGGGTGTTCTGAAAAACTAATTATTCGCAGTGTAATTCATGCGGCGGATCAGCGGAAAGCAGATTGCCTGCGGACAACGCTGATGCCGGCGGCGCGTTAATGATAAAATTACCTTCGATTTCCATTCGGTGGATCCCATGAAATTTCGTCTTCTGTTGGGCTTGATTATTTGGGCCGGCTTATCCGGCGCTGCGTTTGCCAATAGCATTGCGGTGGTTTTGAATTCCGGCGAAAATTCCATTTCCTTAATTGATCGCACGACCTTTGCCGAGGTCGAGCGTATCAGCGTTGGGCGCGAACCCCATCATCTAATGGCCACGCCCGACGATCGATACCTGATCGTCGCGGAATCGGCGAGCAACGATTTGCTGTTCCTCGATCCGAAAAGTGGCGCGATCAAGCTGCGGTTGGACAATATTAGCGATCCGTATCAAATTGGATTTAGTCCCGACAAAAAATACTTCGTCGCCAATTCTTTGCGTTTGCACCGCGTCGACATTTACGGCGGCACACCGTTTCATGTGCTCAAGCGTATCGACGCGCCGAAAATGCCGAGCCACCTGACGTTCGATCGCAACAGCCAATTCGTATTTGTTACCTTGCAAGGCACGGACGAAGTAATCGCCATCGATTTACAGACACAAGAAATAAAATGGAAACTGCCGGTCGGCAAACAGCCGGCGGGTATTTGGATGACGCCTGACGATCAATATCTGTTGGTCGGCATCATGGGCGAGGACAACGTCGCGGTGATCGATTGGCGCACGCAAAAGATCGTGAAGACTATTGTCACGGCGAAGGGCGCGCATAATTTTCTGCCGATGGGCGACGGCCGCCGCGTGTTGGTGTCGAATCGTGTTGGCAATACCGTATCGATCGTCGATTACAAAGCCCTCACCCTGTTGGAAAGCTTCGCGGTGCCGGGCGGGCCGGATTGTATGGAACTGTCGAAGGATGGTAAGGAATTGTGGGTCACATCGCGCTGGCTCAGCCGCGTATCCGTGGTCGATATGACGACCAAGCAAGTCGTGCACAGTATTCCCGTGGGCAAATCGCCTCACGGTGTTTATTTCTTTGATCATGCTGTGCGTCAGTAGCGCCGCCGCTTTTACCTTCTTTATTTTCGTTTTTAGCGACGCCGCCCAAGCCGGGTGTTCCGGCACGGTTTATCTGACCCTCGACACCGGCAGCATGTCACAAGCGGACAATATTGCCGCGGCGCTTAACAAGCATCAGGTTAAAGCGACCTTTTTTCTGGCGAATGAAAAAACCGTGCGTGGCGACTATTCGCTCGATGCGTCCTGGGGCGATTACTGGCGCGCGCGGGTCAAGGAAGGCCATGCGTTTGGCAGCCATACTTGGCGCCATTGGTATTTCCAGCGCGATCTGAAAGATGGAACGATCTTCTACCGCGCGATAGACAGCAGCGAGTACGTGCGCCTTACCCGAGAAGATTATTGCGCGGAACTCAATAAACCGGGCGAAGTGTTTGAGAAAATAACCGGCCGAAAACTCGATGGCCTGTGGCGCGCACCGGGTGGGCGTCTCACCGCACGTGCCCGCGAGTGGGGCGCTGGATGCGGCTTTCCAAGACATGTCGGCTGGACCGAGGCGGGCTTTCTTGGCGATGAATTACCGTCGGAACAGTTTCCCAACGACCTGCTGCTCAAACGTGCCCTCGGTAAAATTAAAGACGGCGATATTCTTGTCATGCATCTTGGCATTTGGTCACGCAAAGATCCGTTCGCGCCGATGCTCGATCCGCTGCTCACGGGTTTGAAACAGCGTGGTTTTTGTTTTGCCACACTCGCCGCCCAGCCCTGATGGACGCGTTCGCCGACGCAGTGACTCGAATTCAGGCGTGGCTGTTCGAGCGCGCACTTCAGCCCGTATTGTTCGAGTTAGGACTCATCCATTACGCCGAGATCGGCTATGACGCCATCGAGACCTTGCTGCTCGGCGTGATGCAAATTGCACTGCTGTATCTGGTGTTGCGGCCATTGGAGGCACGTTATCCCGCCGAACGCTGGGCGGATCGCGATGCGATCCGCGTCGATGTGCTGTACACCTGGCTGCATCGACTCGGCGTGTTGCCGCTATTGTTCTTTTTTTTGCTCGGCCCGGTGCAAGATGGGATTCAGGGCTGGCTGCGTTTGCACGACATCATTCCGAAGAATATCGACGACGTATTTCCGACGCTTTTGAATCATCCCTTGCTGACGTTTTGCGTTTATTTCGTCGTGCTGGATTTCGCAGACTATTGGCGCCATCGCCTACAGCACCGATTGTCCTGGTGGTGGGCGTTGCACAGTTTGCATCACAGCCAGCGGCAAATGACATTTTGGACCGACGATCGCAATCATTTGTTGGATGACATCCTGGCTGGTGCGTGGTTTGCCGGCGTGGCCTTGCTCATCGGCGTGTCGCCCAATCAATTCGTCCGGATCGTCATTTTGGGCAAATTGCTGGAGAGCCTTTCACACGCCAATCTGCGCCTGGGGTTCGGCGCCATCGGCGATAGGTTTCTGGTCAGCCCAAGGTTTCATCGCGTCCATCATGCCATCGGCTTAGGCCATGAGGGCGCGGTCCGCGGCGTCAATTTCGCCAGAACGTTTGCATGCTGGGATCTCATCTTTGGCACCGCGCATTACGCCGCGCAGAGTCCGGCCACGGGCATCCGCGATCAACTCAGCGGCCGCGACTATGGAGCGGGATTCTGGCGGCAGCAATGGCTGGGTTTGGCGCGCCTTGCCGAAGCCATCGTCGCGCGCCACAATACGCCGCCGACTCAAGCTCACCACTAGCCATGCGACCATCTCACCTCACCGCCATCTTAGAGCGGGAGTTCTTGTCCACGACCGATCACCGGCCTACACCCGTCATGGTGTGGGGGCCGCCTGGTATCGGGAAATCCCAGATCGTCGCGGAGGTGGCGGCGCAACACGCGGCGCCGGTGATCGATATTCGCCTATCGCAAATGGAACCGACGGACTTGCGCGGCATTCCGTTTCGCGACGGCGATCACGTGGTATGGTCGATTCCCGCGTTGTTGCCGAATGCGCAGCGGCATGGCGCGCGCGGCATCTTGTTTCTCGATGAGATTACTTCCGCGCCGCCGACCGTCACCGCGGCTGCATACCAATTGATTTTGGATCGGCGTCTCGGCGAGTATCGGGTGCCCGATGGTTGGGCAATTTTTGCGGCGGGAAATCGTCACGGCGATCGCGGCGTCACTTATGCCATGGCGGCGCCGCTCGCCAATCGCTTCACCCACTACGACCTGGAAGCGCACCTCGACGACTGGATTGCCTGGGCCTATCGCAATGACATCGACGCGCGGGTGATTGCGTTTCTGCATTTCCGTCCCGAATTGTTGTTCGAAATGAAATCCAGCACGACCCTCGCCGCGTTTCCCAGTCCGCGCACCTGGGAATACGCCGATCGCGCGCTGAAAAAATTCGGCGACGCACCGGCGCTGTTGCTCGACGGTTTGCAAGCCTGTGTGGGTGCGGCCGCGGGAATTGAGTTCAAAGCGTTTATGGATCACATTCGTGACTTGCCGGACATCGAAGCGATCGCGAACGGCACGAGTCACGCGATGCCGGGCGCGATCGATTTGCAATATGCCGTCGCGTCATCGTTGGTGCGGCGCGTGGTGCGCGAATCGGGTAAGCCCAATGGCGAGGCCATGATCGGCCACGTGTTGCGTTATGCCAAACTATATCCGCAGCGCGAACTGGGAATTATGTTGGTCAGTGATTTGCAGCGCGCCCTCGGTACGCCGCTACTCGATTCGCCGGAATTTTCCGATTGGGCATGCAGCATCGCCGATCTCATCATGTATCGTCAGGGTAACTGAGATTTTTCCTGCAACCTTTTTCCATGTCATTTTTAAATGCATGTGTCGAGGCCACCGACGCGGCACACCGTTTATCTCTCAAGCATGTCATCCTGAGCAACGCGAAGTATCTGCTTTTTACGGCGGGGAAAGCAGAGCCTTCGCGTTGCTCGGTGGTAGGGTGGATCAAAGCGTGGCATGAATACAAATGCTGCCACCGGCGAAGCGCTGGATCCACCAAAGCATTGGCTATCGGCAGACGATGTTGTTATTTTCGGTGGATCCGCTACGCTTGATCCACCCTACCTCGTGCTTGGGCTCCCGGATAGAAACGCGAAGCGAACTTACGGCTTATGAGTACACCTACCCCAAGATCACCTCGTCGTAGCCCTAGGCTACCCAGCCTCGAGGCGCCACGCGATCACAGCCCCAATATATCCTTCACCAATCCCATGAGCGTATTTGTCGAATCCTTAGACCACGAAGGCCGTGGCGTGGCGCACAACGACGGCAAAGCGATTTTCATCGACGGCGCATTGCCGG
>JANMJR010000409.1:0-3453 GCA_031371465.1 Pseudomonadota bacterium | reverse complement strand
GAAAATCCGTAGGCCATGCCGATGCAAAGATGGATGCACAGCGCGGCAGGGGGCACAAACCAGCGATTGAAATCCGGCTTGGCGATGATTCGCTCTTTGGCGAGTATGCTGGTGCTATCTTCCACGTTTCCTCCTCGAATTATTAGAATTGCTGAAGCTCACAATCATTGTGAGTAAGCATTAGGCGCCATAGAGTATCACAGCATTCGGCGGTGTTACACCGACCGGAACATTTCAAACAGAACCAGCATCCAGGCATGTCGGATCGATCGGCCCATTGCGCGAAATGGGCGGCGCAATTTTGTTCCGGGAATTCAAAAACGCGATCAGAGTCCAAAGCACCTGGTGAAGAGCAAGGAGGGTACCCCATTCACGGCTCGGGGCCAGCGCTAGTATATCGACTTCGACTCCGGCCCAGCCATGAATACGCACCCAGGCCCAAGGGGCGATATCGGCAAGGCGGTAGTCGCCGGCCAAATATTCGTTATCCTTGAGGCGAGTGTCGAGTCCGGTGTGGAGTCGCTTCGTCTCGTTCTGATCGCGCTGTATCACGGCGGGAATTTTGTCCGAGGAATAGCGAAAGAACACATTTGCTTGGCCTTGCCTCGGACCGACGCCGCCCATCTGGAACATCAACCATTGAATGACCGTCGAACGCGCCTTGCCGGCCGCCGGCATGGGCTTGCCGCTAGCGGCTCGAACGCAGCCGTTGGCGCGGGCGCCGCCGAGGCGCCCGCGGTTACATTCGCCTTCGCGAAACGTCAGGCTTTGGCGCTTGGACGCGCCGATACCGCGGTGTACCAGCGTCGCAGATGCGTGCACTCTGCCGGTATATCGAGTTCAGTCCATTTGCCAAAATCGATGGCGCACAAGGTTGTCGCATCGGCAATGGTGTAGCGCTTGCCGGCGACGAACTCATTGTTTGCGAGTTGCGCGTCGAACTTGTGATAGAACCGACCTAAGCGCGCTTTGGCGCGCTCGACCAGATACGGATGCTGCTGGATCGCGTCGGCGGAGCCGGGCAGGCCGCGATCGGCGAACGCTGGGTGAGTATTGCGAAACAGTTCGGAGGCCGCAAGCATGCCTTCTTCGTTGGCACGCTTCTCCCACATCTCGACGATCGCCTTGTCCTTGGCGTCCGTGCCCATCAGCGGTGGATTGGGATGTAGCTCTTCAAAATAGCGGCAAATCGCCATGGCTTCGCCGATTAGCGTACCGTCATCGAGTTCTAACACCGGCACCATGGCATGGGGATATTTCTCGACATACGTGGGCTTGAGTTTTAGATCGTCACCGCCTACTTCTTCGAGCGGAATTTGAAGTCCTTTTTCCGCCAGATAAATGTGCAACCGCCGTGGGTTTGGTGCAATGTGCCAGTCGTAGATTTTCATGCCATCCTCCTTGATTTAGGTTAAGTGCCGTAGGCAAAATAGGAAATGTGATCTTTCCTTTATTTCGCTGACTAGAACTATAGGCTCCCCCGCGGTGAGTCGTCAATGTCACGAATTTATAAACGTCACCGCGAGCGAAAACAACGTGTCTAAGAGGCTAAGCGACTCGAGCGCTCGCGCCTAAAGTAAGCCCCACGAGTCGTCACTGAAGTCGATGAAAGTATTGTGCAAAACCGGACGAAAAAAGATCGCGCAAAGCTCGCGAAACTTACTTGAAAAGACATTCAAACAAGAAAAAAGTATTCAGAAAAACGCCGCTCAGCAAGTCCGCGCGGCGGCGCGTAAGCGATAAAGAGATTAATTGGATTGGATGGGTTGCCAACGTAAACCGAAAACGGATAAGCTTGATTGCGTCGACATCGTCGGCTTGTGGGAGGATCGTTTGAATTTGTTTGCACAGTGGTTAACGCAGATCGGGCTGGAGAGTTACGCGGCAGTCTTTTCCGAGAACCATATCGACTTCGACGTCATTCGTTCGTTCAGCGAAGCCGATTTGCGCGAACTCGGCCTTGCCATCGGTGACCGCAAACGCCTATTGCAAGCAGTCGCCAGCCTGGATGAGCAAGGCGTTGTGGAGGCAGGCTCACGTGCCCTCTCAATAGGTATGCCAGCGCCGTCAGCCAGGGCGGACGCTGGCGAACGCCGCCAACTCACGGTGATGTTTTGTGACCTGGTTGGCTCGACAGCGTTGAGCGAGAAACTCGACCCGGAAGAGTTGCGAAGCCTGCTGCACAACTATCGCACCGTATGCGGCGAAGTCATCGCCCGTTACGAAGGCTATGTCGCGCGTTATGTTGGCGATGGAATTCTCACTTACTTCGGCTGGCCCAAAGCCCACGAAGAAGATGCCGAGCGAGCGTTGCGTGCGGCGTTGGAGATCGTTCAAGCGATGAAGCGGGTATCGTCCAGTGAGCCGTTGTCGGTGCGCATCGGCATCGCCACCGGCCCCGTCGTCGTCGGTGAACAGGCCGGTGTCGGCGAGCAGTCCAAGTTAGCGATCGGCTCCACCCCCAATCTCGCCGCGCGGCTACAAGGATTAGCCGCAGCCGATCAAATCGTTGTCGCATCGTCTACTCGGCGCTTAGTCCGTAACGCTTTCGACCTCACCGACCTGGGTGAACATGAACTGAAGGGGATCTCAGAGCCGGTCCATGCCTGGCGGGTATTGGCGGTCAGTACCGCCGCGAGCCGCTTTGAGGCAAGCCATTGGGCTCAGGTTACGCCGTTAGTGGGGCGCGAACTAGAGATTGGACTGTTATTCGACCGCTGGCAGCAGGCGCAGGAAGGCGAAGGCCAAGTAGTGCTGCTGTCCGGCGAGCCGGGCATCGGTAAGAGTCGTGTTATGAGTACCCTGCGTGAGCGGCTTGAGGGCCAAGGCGTGGCCACGCTGCGCTTTCAATGCTCGCCCTATCACGTCAATAGCGCCTTCTATCCCAGCATCGACAACTTCGAACGAGCGCTCAAGTTCAGCCACGACGAGTCGCCGGAATCCAAGCTCGACAAACTCGAAGCGTTGATCGTAACGCATTACGGTCGCCCAATAAGTGATGTCCGGTTCATCGCGTCGATCTTGTCGATTCCGTACGAAGACAGATACGGCGCACTGCCCATGACACCACAGAAGTTCAAAGATGAGACGTTGCGTACACTTGTCGATCTGACTGAAGCAGCAGCCCAGAAGCACGCCACGGTGATGCTATTCGAAGACGCTCATTGGGCCGATCCCACCAGTCTCGATGTTCTTGACCTCTTGATCGACCGCGTCAAGACCATCCCGCTGCTTATTGTGCTCACGCACCGGCCGGAGTTTCATTCCCGTTGGTCACAGCAGGGCCATGTCACGGCACTGAACTTATCCAGGCTCACACGAGCGCAAAGCGGGGCGATCGTGTTCAAGCTCACCAACGGCAAGGCTTTGCCCCCCGAACTACATGAGCCGATCTTGAGCAAGACCGATGGCGTACCGTTGTATGTAGAGGAACTAACCAAGTCGATTCTGGAA
>JANMJR010000385.1:0-2351 GCA_031371465.1 Pseudomonadota bacterium | reverse complement strand
GTGCCGATTTATCAGGCGCTGGAAAAAGTTGACGGCAAAGCCGAAGACCTGACGTGGGAAATTTATCGCGACACGTTGATCGAGCAAGCGGAGCAGGGCGTGGATTATTTCACGATACATGCCGGCGTGTTGCTGCGCTACATTCCGATGACGGCCAAGCGCATGACGGGCATCGTCTCGCGCGGCGGCTCGATCATGGCGAAGTGGTGCCTCGCTCATCACAAGGAAAGTTTTCTCTATACGCGTTTCGAAGAAATTTGCGAGATTATGAAGGCCTATGACGTGAGCTTCTCACTTGGGGATGGCCTGCGCCCCGGCTCGATCTATGACGCTAATGACGAAGCGCAATTCGCCGAACTCATAACCCTGGGCGAACTCACGCAAATAGCCTGGAAACACGATGTGCAGACTATGATCGAAGGCCCCGGCCACGTGCCGATGCACCTCATCAAAGAGAACATGGATCTGCAATTGAAGCACTGCGGCGAAGCCCCGTTTTACACCCTCGGCCCGCTCACCACCGACATCGCGCCCGGCTACGATCACATCACGTCAGGCATAGGCGCGGCGATGATCGGCTGGTATGGCACCGCGATGCTGTGCTACGTCACGCCGAAAGAACACCTCGGCCTGCCGGACAAAGACGACGTTAAAGACGGCATCATCACCTACAAAATTGCCGCCCACGCCGCAGACTTAGCGAAAGGCCATCCCGGCGCGCAGATTCGCGACAACGCGCTTTCAAAAGCGCGCTTCGAATTTCGCTGGGACGATCAATTTAATTTGGGCCTCGATCCCGACAAAGCCAAGCAATTCCATGATGAAACCCTGCCGCAAGAAGGCGCCAAACTCGCGCACTTCTGCTCCATGTGCGGCCCGCATTTTTGCTCGATGAAAATCACGCAGGATGTGCGTGACTATGCTGCGAAGCAAGGCGTCGACGAGAAGGCTGCACTCGAAAAAGGAATGGAAGAAAAATCCGTGGAGTTTGTGAAGCAGGGCGCCGAGGTTTATCACAAAGTGTAGGCGCCATGGCGGAGTCGAAGGTATTAGCAAGTAGCCCAACCTGGGAGAAAATTCGCCCGACATTGCAACAACTCGTGCGCCCCTTCCCCTACGCAGCGGTGGCGGAAGCGCAAGCCTCGCGCGAGGACATTACGCCGCATTTGCTCGAAGTAATCACGCAACTGGCGAGCGATCCGGCACCGGCAATCGGCGTCGATTGCATGTTGCACCGCGAATTTGGGGCGCGCGATCGCCAGCGTGTGCGATGGCGATATCCAGCCAATCAAAGATTTGGCCGAAAACGACAGTGTCAGCGTTTGGGTGCGCGGCGCTGCAATCGACGCGTTGGCGCTGCGTTTTCTCGAAAGTGAAACTGACGCGCGGGACGTGCCGCAGTATCTGGAAAAGCTGGGCAATCGCGAAGCAGCGCGATTGCGCGAACAGTCAGCGGATGAGCTCGACACAATGTTCATGTCGCTAATCGTTCTTTCTTGCTCCGAAATTGGCGCTGGCGTTGCGCTGGATAGCATTCGCGCCTGGTACGCCGATTTTCTGGTCGACGAAACTATGATTACCCTTGAGGAGGTCGAGGATGCCGCGCAGAAAACTTTCGCCGAATGCCGGGAGGGGCTAACGGGCAGAGAACCTGGCTACGTCCGCAGTGCGATCGGCGAGATGGATCATTGGGTTTGCTTTGATCCCAATGAAAATGAGGACGACGATCTCGACTACCTCGACGACGATTTTCAAATCCCCTACGTTCGCCCGGAACCTAAGATCGGCCGCAACGACCCTTGTCCGTGTGGCAGCGGAAAGAAATACAAAAAGTGTTGCGGCGCGGCATGAAAAATCAACGGTATCTCGAAATCAGCGCGGCGCCGTATTCGCGCGCAGCCAGCGCGCGAATGCCTCCTCGCGGAGTTCGCCGGCGGCTAGGGCGAGCATTGTAATGACGCAATCGACATCGGTTGCGGTTAGAGTGAAGCCGTTCAAGCTCAGGAAAAGTTCTACCGCGACAAACGCAGTACGTTTGTTACCGTCGATAAAAGGGTGATTGCGCGCGATGCCGTAACCATAGGCCGCGGCGAGGTCGTGGACATCCGGTTCGCCATACGCAACCAAATTTTGCGGCCGAGCCAGCGCCGATTCGAGCAACCCCGCATCGCGAACACCAGCCGAGCCGCCATGCTCAGCCAGTTGTTGATTGTGGACGGCGTAAATTACGGCGGGATCAATCCAAACCCAGGCGCTCACTTCGCAAGTTCGCGCAGGACATGCCGACGCCGTTTCATAATTTCTTCAGCCGCTTGCATCTGCGTTTCGAAATTCGGGTCGTGCGGCGTAAT
>JANMJR010000375.1:0-19488 GCA_031371465.1 Pseudomonadota bacterium | reverse complement strand
TCAAGCAGCCTACCCGGGAACCGCGCGAGCAGCGCGAATGTTCCCCTATTTGGCCTTGCTCCGGATGGGGTTTACCTCGCCAGCGCGCGTTGCCGCGTCTGCGGTGGTCTCTTACACCACCGTTTCACCCTTACCTGCCGCGCCGCTAGGCGGTTCGACCGGTGCGCCGGCGCATGTGCCTTTCAGCACCTACGCTAACGCACACGCCGCGCTCTTTCAGGACTTTGGCGCATGTGCTTACGCACCAACGCCAATTCCGCGACATAGGCGGTTTGCTTTCTGTTGCACTTTCCGTCGCCTCACGGCGC
Organism: Pseudomonadota bacterium; assembly: GCA_031371465.1. Classification (GTDB taxonomy): domain Bacteria; phylum Pseudomonadota; class Gammaproteobacteria; order Burkholderiales; family JALYOK01; genus JALYOK01. Next base: position 19,180 of record JANMJR010000375.1, on the reverse strand, counting down.
CCGGCCGTTAGCCGGCATCCCACTCTCTGGAGCCCGGACTTTCCTCCGTGCGCGAACGCACAGCGACTGTCTGGCCAGCTTCTGCCGCATCATACCATCCCAGCGCGATGAGACTTCCTGAGCACTCGTCGGTCAGATTAAAATAACAATCGTTCCGTCGCACCCCTTCGGCCCTCGCTTACGGCCTCTTCAGCATCCACCATTGAGGAAGGGAGTTCTCCATGACCCATCGACTGTATTTTGTTCTACCCGATGTCGCCAGCGCGCGCCAGTTAGCCGACGATCTTTTGCTCGCCCGAGTGGAAGACCGGCGCATGCACTTTCTTGCCAGGCGCGGCACCGATCTTGGCGCTTTGCACGAGGCCTTACATTTTCAAAAAACCGACATCGTGCACGGCGCGGGGGTCGGATTGGTTGTCGGCGGCAGCATAGGGTTAGGGCTCGGCCTATTATTGATGTATTTCCCACCGGGTGGCGCCCCGCTGCAACTGGTCACGCTCCTGATGACAACGATTGTCGGCGCGCTGCTCGGCGCGTGGGTATCGAGCATGGTCGCGATGCAAATTCCGAATTCGCGCTTGACGATGTTCGAGAAAGCCATCGAGAAAGGGAAGATTCTCCTGATCCTTGATCTGCCTATGTCGCGCGGCTCGGAAATCCGCGCCATGCTCGACAGGCGCCATCCCGAAGCGATTTCCGGCGGACAAGAAGCGTTGGTGCCTGCGTTCCCCTAACGTACTCATCGCCACTTATGACTCCGCCAGGAACCGCGTGGATCCTGCCTCCTGGCACGGCATACTTGGAGATCCGCTCTCCCATTTCCGCTACAAGCACCCTAGCGGGAAATTTTCCAGGCAACATTCCCCCCCCCGCGAAACGGAACCAGGGAATGATCCGCATATGCCAATTCCGCCGCAACCGCGGTCACGGTTTTCGTCAGCGTAACCTGCTCGCGATTGCGTGGCAGACCATAAAAATCCGCGCCAAAGAAACTCGCGAATCCCTCGAGCTTATCTAACGCGCCAGCCGCATCAAACGCTTCCGCATAAAGTTCCAGCGCGGCGTTGGCCGTGTAAACACCGGCGCAGCCGCAGGCATGCTCCTTGGTATGTTTGGCGTGGGGCGCGCTGTCGGTGCCGAGGAAAAATTTCGGCTGGCCACTGGTCGCCGCGCGCACCAACGCCAGGCGGTGTTCCTCGCGCTTGAGCACCGGCAAGCAATAATGATGGGGCCGAATACCGCCTTGAAATAAGGCATTACGGTTGAGCAATAGATGATGGGCGGTAATCGTCGCGGCGACATTGGGCCCTGCCGCCATCACAAACGCCACGGCTTGTTGGGTCGTGATATGTTCCAACACCAAACGCAATTTTGGATACGCCGCGACCAGGGGCCGCAGCAATCGCTCGATGAACACATGCTCGCGATCGAACACATCGACATCGCTGTCGGTTACTTCGCCGTGAACCAAAAGTGGCAATCCAATCACCTCCATCGCACGCAACACGTCGGCAACCTTAGCCAAATCGGTGACGCCGGACTGGGAATTAGTCGTCGCGCCGGCGGGATAAAATTTCACGGCGTGAACGAATCCCGATGCCTTCGCGCGCTCGATTTCCAGCGGGGACATGTCGTCGGTGAGGTAGAGCGTCATCAACGGTATGAAGTGCATCCCGGGCGGCAACGCGGCGACAATGCGCTCGCGATAAGCCCGCGCAAGCTCGACTGTCGTGATCGGCGGTTTAAGATTCGGCATGATGATTGCCCGCGCAAAACGTGCCGCGCTGTCGGGCAATACGGCGGCCATTTCAGCGCCGTCGCGCAAATGTAAATGCCAATCATCGGGACGGGTAAGCGTAAGCGACGGCATAGAATCTTTCATGGTAAATTCTTCAGCGCCAAGGCGCGTTCGTAGGCGGTGTTCTTGCTCGCGCCGGTAATGGCGGCGCTAAGCTTAGCTACCTGCTTCACCGGCATATCTTCGGCAATTAGGAGTTGCAATACGCGTTCCAACGCCGCATCGGGCCGATCGGCATCGGGCGCGGCGCCACTGACCAGCAAAACGAACTCGCCCTTCAATTGATTGCTGTCGGCCGCCAGCCACAGCGCGGCCTCGCCGAGTTTGCAAGCATGGATGGTTTCAAATAATTTGGTCAATTCGCGCGCGATAACCACATCGCGCGATGCACCGAGCACTGCGGTCAAATCGTCGATACTTTCCGCGACACGGTGCGGTGCTTCATAAAATATCAGCGTGCCAGTATGCCCACACAGCGACGCCAAATACTTTTTCCGCGCGGCGGATTTCACCGGCAAAAAGCCGTAGAAACAGAATGGCAGCGTCTGCATACCGGACGCGGACAGCGCCGTCGCCAGTGCGCTCGCCCCTGGGATCGGCACCACCGCATAACCGGCGCGCCGCGCGCAATCCACCAAGATCGCGCCGGGATCGGAAATACCCGGCGTGCCGGCGTCGCTCACCAATGCCAACGACTGGCCCGCAGCCAATTGCTCGACGATTTGCGCGGATCGTTCACGCTCATTATGCTGGTGCAACGACATCAGCTTGGCGCTAATTCCATGGTATTGCAACAGCATCGCCGTATTACGCGTGTCCTCGGCCACGACGCGATCGACGTTGGCCAAAACGTCGAGGGCGCGCAAAGTGATGTCGCGCAAATTCCCAATCGGCGTGGCGACCACATATAATGTAGCGGATCTCACTTCGGTTTCCGGCAAATGCGTTTTCCTCTGTTCGTTCGTATTTTCCTGCTCTGCTTCACACTTTTTTCCCAAGCGGCATTGTCGGCGGATGACGCGCCCAATGCAACCACGACAAAAGCAGACGATGGTAACGTGACGCGGAAAGCCGTCGAGGAACAGAAAAACAACGCGGCGCAGGACGCCGTCACCTTTCCATTGCTCGATCCGGAAGGCGCTCCAATCGCGGAGCCGGCGCCGATTGTCGTACCCGTTAAACCAAGCCACATTGCGTTACTGCTGCCGTTGAAATCGTCGACATTCGGCCGCGCGGCGGATGCGATCCGAGCAGGTTTTCTCGTGGCATCGCAAGTCCCTGGCGCCGAGCCCGCTATCCCCATTGAAATTTACGACAGTGGCGTGGACAACAGGGAACTGTTGACGATCTATCAGCAAATTCTCAGCGATAACGCCAAAATCGTAATCGGCCCCATGACCCGCAGCGAAGTCACGGCGATTGCTCGCAGCGGCATGGTCACCACCCCGACCCTCGCCCTGAATCTTCCGGAGGGCGACGGCCCGTCATTGCCAGCGCTGTTCTACTCGCTGAATCTTTCTCAGGAAGCTGAAGCGCGCCAATCGGCCCACATCGCATTCGCCCGCGGGCTGCGCCGCGCCGCCATCGTCAGTGGTCCCGCGGCGCTCTCCAAGCGCGTGCAAGCGGCATTCGCCGCTGAATTTCTGCAACTCGGCGGCACGACAACGCTGGAATACGTCTACAAGGCCGAAGCAAAAAGCCTCAAGGAATTTCGCACCGCACTTAAGGCGCAGCAAGTCGATGTGGTATTCATCGCGACCGATGCGACCATCGCGCGCAAGATTCGTCCCTACATCCGCTCCACCCTGCCGACCTACGCCACCTCGCAGGTATTTCGCAGCATAAATGATGCGGCGCTAAACCTGGATTTGAATGGCCTGTATTTCGTCGATATGCCCTGGCTAATCACCCCGGATCACGCCGCCGTCATGGTTTATCCGCGGCCAAAGAAATCATTGACCGCGGAATTGCAGCGCTTTTATGCGCTCGGTATCGACGCCTACCGCCTGGCGCAGCGCCTTCTTCAAAGCGATCTTCCGCCTATGGAAATCATCGACGGTGTCAGCGGCCGCATCACCTTAACGTCGGGTCATTGGTTCACCCGCGAATTGTTGCACGCCACTTTCGATCACAGCGGCGCAGTGATACCACAACCGCCTTGAGCAGCCGCGGCGAACAAGCGGAGGCCCTCGCCTTGCGCTATTTGGAATCCAAGGGACTTAAGCTGATTGCGCGAAACTATCGCTGCCGCCACGGCGAGATCGACCTCATCATGCGCGATGGCAAGACGACGGTATTTGCCGAAGTCCGGCTGCGCAAATCAAATGCGTTCGGAGGTGCGCTGGCGAGTGTCGACGGCAACAAACAGCGGCGTATTCTCACCGCGGCGCGGCACTACCTGAGCGAACAGCGCGGCGCGCCGCCGTGTCGTTGCGATGTGTTGCTGATGAGCGACATCTCCGAGCAAAGCATCGAGTGGATTCAAAACGCTTTCACCGAATAAAGTATTGGGTTTCGCAACGAATCGTTTTACAATCGCCGCAATGGATTCAATCAAACGCATCACTGCGCATTTTGAAGCGAGCGCGCAACTTAAGTTGTCGATTTCAGAAATGCTCGCGCCGGCCATCGCCGACGCGGCGCAACTGATGGTCAAATGCCTGCTGGCCGACGGCAAAATTCTCGCCTGCGGCAACGGTGGATCGGCGGCGGACGCGCAACATTTTTCCGCTGAATTGCTCAATCGTTTCGAGATGGAAAGGCCGGGTCTAGCCTGCGTCGCGCTGACTACTGACTCGTCAACCCTCACCTCGATCGCCAACGATTATGCGTTCGAACAAATTTTCTCCAAGCAAGTCCGCGCGCTGGGGCGCAAGGGCGATGTTTTGCTGGCCATTTCCACCAGCGGCAACAGCCCCAATGTCATTGAGGCGATTCATGCCGCCCATGAACGCAATGTGCACGTCGTTGCGCTCACCGGCCGCGACGGCGGCAAGATCGGTCAACTCATGACCGAGCACGACGTTCATATTTGCGTGGGATCAGACGTCACCGCGCGGATCCAAGAAGTCCACCTACTCACCTTGCATTGCCTGTGCGATGCAATCGATTGCTCATTACTAGGAGTTGAATAACGATGCGTAAGTTTTTTCTAATGCTCGCCCTATCGCTGTTGCCTGCGCTACAAGGTTGTATTCCGTTAATTATCGGTGGCGCCATCGGCGCCGGTGCGCTGCTGGTGACCGACCGCCGCCCGGCCGGCACTTATGTGAAAGATGAAGGCATTGAGATTGCCGCGATCAAGCGCATCAACGATCGCTATCGCGATACCTCGAACATCAATGTCACCAGCTACAACCAGAACGTGTTGCTAACCGGCGAGGCGGGGACGGAAAAAATCAAAGCCGATGCCGAAGCAATCGCGCGCAGCGACGGTCGAGTTAAAAACGTTTTCAACGAAATCACCATCGCCGGCAATAGCTCGCTCGGCTCCCGCGGCAACGATACCGCGATCACCTCGAAAGTGAAAACCCGCTTTCTCGCCAACTCCGGTCGTTTCTCTCCGAACCACATCAAGGTCGTCACCGAAAACAGCACTGTTTATCTGATGGGCATCGTCAGCAAGAGCGAAGCCGACGCCGCGACCGAAGTCGCCAGCACCACCGCCGGCGTGCAGCGCGTGGTTAAGCTGTTCGAATATAGGAGTTAGGAAAGACCAACCGCGCGCATGCGCGCGCGGATCGCGCAACATACGAAAGCGCCGAACGCGTGGCCATAGCGCGCGTCGGCCGAACCGTCCAATAGCGTTTTCTCAAATCAAAATTCGCCACGCAATGGTTACGCGGGATGCAGTCCCAATTTCGCGAACAACGCTTTATCCAACTGCGCGTCAGGATTGCCGGTTGTGAGCAATTTATCGCCGTAAAAAATCGAGTTCGCGCCGGCGAAAAAACACATCGCTTGGATCGCTTCGCCAAGCTCACGTCGGCCTGCGGATAATCTCACATAGGATCTCGGCATGGTGATGCGCGCCACGGCGATGGTGCGAACGAACTCGAGTGGATCGAGTTTAGCGGCGCCGTGCAGCGGCGTGCCTTCGACTTGCACGAGATTGTTGATCGGCACCGATTCCGGCTGCGGATCGAGGTTGGCGAGTTGGGCGATAAACTCGGCACGCGTTGCGCGGGTTTCGCCCATGCCGACGATGCCGCCGCTGCACACATGTAGTCCGGCGTCGCGCACTTTGTTGAGCGTGTCGAGGCGATCGTCGTACTCGCGGGTCGAAACGATTTCGGCGTAAAAATCCGGCGCGGTGTCGAGGTTATGGTTGTAGTAATCCAGTCCCGCGTCTTTCAATTGCTGCGCTTGACCTTCGCGCAACATGCCGAGCGTTGCACAGGTTTCCAAGCCTAGCGCACGCACGGCTTTGACCATGTCAATCACCGGGTCTAAATCCCGTTGCTTCGGTCCACGCCAGGCAGCGCCCATGCAGAAACGTTGCGCGCCGGCGTCCTTCGCGGCTTGCGCCGCTTTGATGACCTCGGCGAGCGGCGCCATGGCCTGGTTTTCCACGTCCGTGTGATAGCGCGCCGCCTGCGGGCAATAGCCGCAATCTTCCGGGCAGCCGCCGGTTTTGATCGACAGCAACGTGGAAAGCTGCACCGCATTCGGATTAAAATTTTCGCGATGCACCGTGTGCGCCCTGAACAACAAATCGTTCAGCGGCAAATCGAACAGCGCCAACACCTCGCCGTGGGAGAATCGCGGTTTGCTGGGATGAGGGGTGAGACGCTTAAATTCGACTGCGGTAGTATTCATTGTTGTTGCGGTTCGGTTAAAGTGGGGCAACTCGAATCCTCAACTATCGCGAAATATTTGTCAAACGCTTTGTTAGAAAAACTAAACAATAGATTAAAAAATGTGCAACTTCCTCAGGACTGCGTCTTGTGTGGGGCGGCGGGTCAGCGGGCGATTTTGTGCGATCCTTGCGAAAAAAATTTGCCGCGATTGGCCAGCGCGTGTTGTCCGATTTGTTCGTTGCAAAGTCTGGACCGTGCGATTTGCGGCCGTTGTGTGAAGAAACTGCCGGCGTTCGATGATAGCGTCGCGGCGTTTGATTACGGATTCCCGGTCGATGTGCTGATTCAGCAATTCAAATATTCGCAGCAATTGGCGTTGGCGCCATGGCTCGCAGAACGCCTGTTAGAGCGCGTCTCCGGCATGCCATTGCCAGAAGCCGCGCTGGCCATGCCTCTCAGCCGTGCTCGTTTGCGCGAACGCGGCTTTAATCAATCGCTGGAAATCGCCAAACCGCTGTGTCGCGCGCTGGGAGTGGCGCTAGTGCCTCACGCATGTGAACGTATTCGCGACACCGAAAGCCAAACAAGGCTGCCATGGAAAGAACGTGCGAAAAATGTCCGCGGGGCGTTCGCCTGTCACGAAAATTTTGCGAACAAACATGTGGCAATCATCGACGATGTGATGACTAGCGGCGCCAGCGTGAACGAGTTAGCCAAGACGTTAAAAAAATCCGGCGCGATTCGCGTGAGCGTATGGATCATTGCGCGTACCCGGCCGGAAAGCTTTCAATCCACCATACTTGAAGATGTTTGATCTAGTTTTGTATCAGCCGGAAATTCCCGGCAACACCGGCAACATCATTCGCCTATGCGCTAACACCGGCGTCACGCTGCATCTGGTCAAGCCACTCGGCTTCACGATGACCGACAAGCAAATGAAGCGCGCGGGCCTGGATTATCACGAATACGCGAACATGCAGATTCACGAAAACTGGGAAACGTGTTCTGAGAAATTGCGCGATCGGCGCTGTTTTGCGATGACGACGAAAGGCTCGACGCGCTACACCGAAATCAAATTTGCGGAGGGCGATGTCTTCGTCTTCGGCCCCGAAACCCGCGGCTTGCCGCCCGAGATGCTGGCGTTGTTTGCACCCGAACTACGATTGCGTTTGCCAATGCAGCCCGATAGCCGCAGCTTAAATCTCGCGAACAGCGCGGCGGTGTTGGTGTTTGAGGCTTGGCGGCAGGTTGAGTTTGCGGGTGGAAAATAACTACGAAGGTCATCCTGAGTGCAGCGAAGGATCTGCTTTTTCGCCACTTTAGAAGCAGATCCTTCGCGTTGCTCAGGATGACAATTTTAGACTTTACTGATCACATAATCCAAGCGCGGGAAATGAATCGCGACATCGCCGACTGCCGGGCCATTCCAATTCCGCGTGACACGTTGCGCTGAGATCGCGGCGACCACGCCGGTCACGGCCTCGTTAGGCCCAGAACCCAAGTCCATCGACAAGAGATATCCACTTTCCCCATATGAGCCGCACACTTCTCATCCGCATCGCTGCCACCCTCGCCCTCATTACTTGTTTGAGCCACACCGTCGGCACGTTTATGGCGGTGCCGCCCGAGCAGGTGGCCATGCACGCGACGATTGCCACCATGAAGGCACGATGGCGCCGTTGCCCGTCGGCGCGGCTCGCAGCTACATGCAGATTCTCGATGGTAACAACCTTTGCACCAGCCTTTTTCTTTTGGTCTGTGCCGCGCTTCTTTTTAGCATCGCCCGTTTGCCGAACGCCCCAGCCACCAATCGCGTTATTCTCATCGTGGCGCTTGCCCTGGCCGGCTTTGCGATTGTCAGCGCCATGTATTTCTTCGCAATACCCACGGCATTGACCGGCATCGCATCTGTTCTCGCCATCATCGCGCGCTCCCGTTCGCGCGGTTGGCCCAAATGATCGAATTTCTATGGCGTGTGAAGAGATTGCCAATTTCTGCGTGTGCGCATACCCTCAGCGCTAAGTCCTCAACGAAAGGCAGAAAATGAAAACTCAGCAAACCGTATTGATCACCGGCGCATCGTCTGGCATTGGAATGGAGTTGGCTCGCGAGTTTGCGAAACATGGCCATTCGCTTGTGCTGGTCGCGCGCGGCGTCGATAAACTGGAAGAATTGGCGCGCGAACTGCGCTCGAAAACCAATGCGCATGCAGAAGTGATTGGCGCTGATCTTGTCGAGCCGAGTGCGCCGGAAAAAATAGTGAAGTCGCTAGGTGAACGCAACTTAACGATCGATGTGCTGGTGAACAACGCGGGATTTGGCGAGCGCGGCCCCTTTGCGCAAATCGATATGCAGCGCCAACTCGATATGATTCAGGTGAATATCACCGCCGTGACCCATCTGACTCGATTACTTTTGCCGGGCATGATTCAGCGTAACGCCGGCGGTGTATTGAACGTCGCGTCGACTGCGGCATTTCAGGGCGGGCCGAACATGGCGATGTATTACGCCACCAAGGCATTTGTGCTTTCGTTCACCGAAGCGTTGCACGAAGAAGTCGCGGGAACAAATGTACACGTCACTTGCCTTTGCCCCGGCCCAACGCATACCGGGTTTGTGGCGGCCGCCAATATGGAAGGCGCTAACCTGTTCAAGATGGGCGCGGAAACTGCCGACGCGGTTGCGCAAGTCGGCTACGCGGCGTTCACGAAAAATAAGGCGGTTGCCATTTCTGGCTTTAAGAATAAGTTGGGCGCTTTTTCCACGCGCTTGGCGCCGCGTGCCACCGCACGCAAAATAGCGAAAGCGCTGAACGCGTAGTTCGGCTTCAGCTTCCGCAACAACTATCGCGGTCTCCCATTTGTAACCGTCGAAGCTTACGCTTTGTTGATTACATATCCTAAACGCGGAAAATGGATCGCGACATCGCCAACTTCGGGGCCGTTCCAATGCAGCGCGATGCGTTGCGATGAAATCGCTGCAACGACACCGCTTACCGCTTCAGTACCGAAACTTTCCGGCGTGACGGCAACTTTATCGCCGACGGCAATGCCGGTTGATTCATCTGTCTTCGAGATATTTTCAACGAGCGCTTCCGGTTTGCTCGCTAACGCGATCGCCAGTGCCGCTTCGCCGCTGATTTCTTCGCGGGTTCCATAGCCATTCGCCGCGACGCGCTTGAGCCATTCGGCCACGCGCGGAAAGCGGGATTGAATCATCGCCGGCGCATCGCTGACGCGCGCAGTCAAAAACCACAGGCTCGGAACGAGGGCGAAATCGTTATAGGAAAGTTGATTGCCCGATGCAAATTCCGTGGCTGTGAATGTGTCTTCCAACCAGCCGAGCGCGATGTGCAGCTGGCTCAAAATATACGGCGCCTCGGCCACACCTTTGGCGCGATTGGCTTCCGGCGTAAGGTCCAGGCGCATCATCTTCGCCCGGTCGCGCAAAAAATCGTCCGATAGCGCAGCGGCATTTTTGCCGATGACGTAGCGCGCGACTTTCCAGAAAAGATAAGTGTCGTGCCAATTGATTAGCGGGTTAGTGAAATCTGCGGCGCCACTGCGCGTGATGGGTTTTGCCGGAAAACGTCGCTCGATTTCGCCTGCGATCAACGCCGTATCGCAATACACGTCCGCGCCGATTTGCATTACGGGCACGCGGCGATAGCCGCCGGTGAGCGCGGTGTAAAGCGGCTTGGGCATGATGTTCGGCGCCAGCACCGATTTCCATTCGAGCTTTTTGTAACCCAAAATTAGACGGATTTTTTCGGCATAGGGCGAGGTGTTGAAGTGGTGCAGGATGATGTCGGGCATTGAATTTTCCTAAAGTGATTGTCATTTTGAGGCCGTCGGCCGAAGAATCTGCTTCTGGTCACGCGGGGAAAGCAAATTCTTCGCTTTGCTCAGAATGACAGTTCTTGTGTTTGCGGTGTTCTAATGTTATTCGCCAAAAGCCGCGCCAATACCGGGTGACCTCAGGTAATTGGCCTCTGGCTTAGGTTCTCTTGAAAGCAAGCGTTCAAGCGCGTCTCGGGCAGATACCTTACCGTCTATTACATCACAAACCGCTTGGGTGATGGGCATGTCGACGTTGAGCGCGGTGGCGCGGGCGGCGGCTTCGCGAGCGGAGTAGACCCCTTCGGCGACGTGGCCGAGGCGTTGCAGGATTTTTTCTAGTGACTCACCCTTTGCAAGTTGCAGGCCGACTTGGCGGTTGCGCGACAGGTCGCCAGTGGCGGTAAGGACTAAGTCGCCTAGGCCAGTGAGGCCCATAAATGTTTCCGCTTGGCCGCCGAGTTTTTGTCCGAGGCGCGCCATTTCTGCGAGACCTCGTGTAACCAGCGCTGCGCGTGCGTTCGCGCCCAGGCCCATGCCGTCGGAAATGCCCGAGGCGATGGCCATGACATTTTTTAAGCCGCCGCCGAGCGCAACACCGATGACGTCGTTACTTGAATACACGCGTAAGCGCAGGCCATTTAATTGGCGCGCGGTGTCACTGGCAAAATCTTCGCTGAAGGCCGCGAGCGTCAAGGCGGTGGGCAAACCTTTCGCAACTTCTTGCGCGAAGCTCGGGCCGGATAACACGCCGATCACGGCATCCGGCGACAAGGTTTCAGCGCAGACTTCGTAGGGCAATTTTCCCGTGCCGGTCTCGAAACCTTTTGAGGCGATGACGATGGGCGAAGTATTTTTTTCGCGCGTGATGAGTTTGGTCACTTCCCGTAGCGAGGCGGTTGGCACGACTGAGATGATGAGTTCCGCGTCGGCGATGACTTTCGATAATGAATCATCGATCGCCACGTTTTTCGGCAGCGAATAACCGGGAAGATAACGCGGGTTGTTGCGCGTCGTGCGCAATGTTTCCGCCAGCGCAGAATTTCTCGCCCACAAAACCACATCGTGAGCGCGCGCCAGCGATATGGCGAGCGCCGTGCCCCAAGCGCCAGCGCCGAGCAGTGCGAGTTTCATAGGCCCCAGAGCTGGTTTATGCGCGCGTAGCCTACTTGGCCGTCGCGATGTTTCACCTTGATCCAAGTCGACGTGGGCGGCTCGATCAATTCGAGCAGGACATTTTTCTCCGCGCGAAACACAATCGCGGCGCTTTCGCTTGGCGTTTCGCGAATTTCCGCTACGTTGGCGAACACCATGAGTGTGCGCTTATCTGTGAGCATGTTGCTGGCGATCCAAGAAAGGTCGCCGCTGGCGTCGCGCACCTTGGTCCACTCACCGCTGCGGCTGATGATTTCCAACGGGTACTGCTTGCTGATTAGATACAGGCGATTGGCTTTGAAGGACGGCGCGTCGTAGAGAATCGCGCCGTTGACCGCGACGGAACGGAACTCCGCGCCCCATGCGGCGCTCAGCGAAAGGAAGCAACCCAATCCGAGAAGTCGCGCCAAGCGCATTGTCATGGGTGGGTTAGTGCGTCGTCGGCTTTTCGATTTTCGGTTCTTGCGCTTGCTGTTGCTGGTGGTACAGCGCTTCGAAGTTCACCGGATTGAGCATCACGGGCGGAAAACCGGCACGGGTGACAACATCGGACACAGTCTCGCGTAAATACGGAAACAGAATATTCGGGCAGCCAATGCCCAGCACCGCTTTGATTTCTTCCTGCGGAACGTTTTGAATACGGAAGATCCCGGCCTGGCAAGCCTCCACCAGGAACATGTTCTTTTCCTTTAGCTTGGCGGTGACGGTGACGGTGATGCTCGCCTGATAAACATTGTCGCCGATCGGATTCGCTTCGCAATGCATTTGCAGATCGATCTGCGGATTGTCGCGCTCCAGAAATATCGCCGGCGCATTGGGGATTTCGAGCGAGAGGTCTTTGACGTAGATTTTCTCGATCGCAAAGACGGGTTGGTTGTTCGGTTGTTGCGGGGTGTCGGCCATGAGGTTCCTAAATGTTTATTGCGCCAGCAAAGAGTCTAGCTTGCCGGCATGCTCCAGAGCGGCTAGATCGTCAAAGCCGCCCACGTGGGTCTCGTTAATATAAATTTGCGGCACCGTGCGCCGCCCGGTTTTTTCCATCATCGCGGCGCGCTGCTGCGAATCCAGATCGACGCGAATCTTATCGATTTCGGCCACGCCTTTGCTGCGTAGAAGTCGTTCCGCCGCTACGCAATACGGGCACACCGCAGTCGAGTACATCGTTACCTTTGCCATATGTTCAACCTTACACTTGTTTTTCCAACGGCAGATTGGCTTGTTGCCACGCTGTTAACCCACCTTTGAGCTGGTAAACCTGAGTAAATTCATTTTGCTTAAGCAGTTTACATGCACCGGCGGAACGCATACCGGCCCGGCACGCCACGATGATCGGTTTCTGTTTGAATTTTTCCAGTTCTTTGAGCTTCGCCGCCAATTGCGACAGCGGAATTTGTTTGGCATTCGCGATGCGCCCGGCAGCATATTCCACCGCCTCGCGCACATCGAGAATGACGGCGTTCTTTTGATTGATGAGTTGCACCGCTTCCAGCGTACCCACTTCGGCGCTCGCGCCGAGTAGTTTCTGAATTTCCGGCCAAAGCAAATACGCGCCGCTGATAATCATGGCGACGACGAGGTACCAGTTTTCTATGACAAATTTCACGAAGGTGTTCCGCCTGCAAAGCGCAATAGTTTAGCAGGATTCCCGTACAATATCGGTTTTGCTCGGTGTGGGACGGTATGAAACGGATTGTGTTGTTGCGTCACGGTCAAAGTATTTGGAACCAGGAAAATCGCTTTACCGGTTGGTACGACGTTGACCTCGCCGAGCTAGGCATGCACGAGGCGCGCGAAGCCGGTCGCTTAATGAAAGCGCAAGGATTCGTGTTCGATTTGGCCTACACATCCGTGCTCAAGCGCGCCATCCGCACGCTTTGGCTGGCGCTGGATGAAATGGATTTGATGTGGATACCTATCACCCCATCGTGGCGCTTGAACGAACGTCACTACGGCGCGCTGCAAGGCCTTAACAAAGCTGAGACCGCGGCGAAATTTGGCGACGCGCAAGTGTTGGTGTGGCGCCGCAGCTATAACATCCCACCGCCCGCCTTGGCTGAGGACGACAGCCGTTATCCCGGCCAGGATCCGCGCTACGCGGGTCTCTCGGACAAAGAGCTGCCGCTGACCGAATGTCTAAAAGATACGGTCGAACGCTTTTTGCCTTACTGGCACAACACCATCACCCCGCAAGTTAAAGCCGGCAAGCGCGTCATCATCACCGCCCACGGCAACAGCTTGCGCGCGCTGGTGAAGTATCTCGACGGCGTGAGCGATCAAGAGATCGTCGGCCTGAATATCCCGACTGGTGTGCCGTTGGTTTACGAGTTGGACGACGAACTTAAACCCATCCGAAGCTATTATCTTGGCGATGCGGAGGCGATCGCCAAGGCGCAGCAAGCGGTTGCCAACCAGGGCAAGGCAAAAAAATAAGCGGATTCCGGTGCCCGGTTTATTGAAAGCAATCATTGCTGCGCTGTTAATGGGTGTGGCGCTGTATAGCTTTGCCGCGCCGACGCAAGAGCTGCACGAACTGCGCGAGCGCATCGAGGAACTGAAAAAAGAACTTGCCGGGCAGGAGGAATCCAAAGCCGAAGTCAGCGATGCGCTGAAGGATTCCGAGCAAGCGATCAGCGAATCCAATCGCACCCTGTCGGATCTGAGCCAGGCGCAGCGGCAAACCATGGCCGAGTTGAATGGCCTGCGGAATAAAAGCGCCACTGTCCAAACTTCCGTGAAACGCCGCCAAGGACAACTGAAAAAACTCCTCAGCGCGCGCTACATTCACAGTTCGCAAAATTCAACCGCGTTGCTGCTTAGCGGCAAAGACCCGGCGGAAATTTCTCGCCTGCTGCGTTATTACCAATACATCGCCCGTGCGCATGCCCAGGGTATTCAAGCACTGCGCGGGGATTTGCGGGACCTGAACGCGCTGACCGAGCGGGTGCGAACGAAAAACGCTGAACTCCAAAGTGTCGCGTCCAAGGAGCGCCAAGAAAAGGCGCAGTTGGAGAAAGAGCGTCAAAGCAAGAAGCAAGTTTTGTCGCGCATCGGTGACGAAATTAAAAAGAATCGAAAACAGATCGACACGCTCAAGCGCGACGAAGCACGCCTGACCAAACTGATCGAGCGCCTGGCGTTGATGATTAAACGCAAAGAGGACGCCCATCGGGCGGCCATTCGCGCTCAGGCGCTGAAGCGCGAGGCGGAAGCAAAACGACAAAAACCGGGCGAGCCCAGCAAAAAACCGGACGTAGTCGCGCGCAATGATATTTTGCCCGACGACGATTTGGACGGTTTGACCTTCGCCAAATTGCGCGGGCGGCTGCGTTTACCGGTGCGCGGGGAACTAACCAACCGCTTTGGCAGTCCACGTAGCGATAGCGGAATGAGTTGGTCCGGGTTGTTTATCCGGGCGCCTGAAGGTCAAGAGGTGAAAGCCGTGGCAGCCGGGCGCTTGGTGTTTGCCGATTGGCTGCGCGGTTTCGGCAACCTGGCCGTTATTGACCATGGTACCGGTTATATGAGCGTCTACGGCAACAATGACGCGCTGTTAAAGCAAGTGGGAGACCGGGTACAGGGCGGCGAGACGGTCGCCAGCGTGGGAAACAGCGGCGGAAACCCGGAATCAGGTTTATACTTTGAGTTACGCTATCGGGGCAAACCATTCGATCCGATGACATGGGTAGCGCGATAAATGTCGAGTCGGCTGTGCCTCAAAAGTGTTCCTACACAAACGGTAAGAACGATTACTTCGGAGAATAAGTATCATGAGTAGCAAAATGCAAAAAGCCGGTTTGGTTTTAACGGGCGCTGTAATCGGTATATTAATCAGCTTGAACTTTTCCGCCATTGCGGACAAACCGGCGCCAACACCGCTTCCCGTGGAAGAACTGCGCACGTTTAGCGAAATTTTCGGGCGCATTAAGAGCGATTACGTTGAGGCGGTCGAAGATAAGAAACTGATTAAAGAAGCGATCACCGGCATGGTGTCCGGCCTTGATCCCCATTCCGCCTATTTGGACGCCGAGTCCTTCAAAGAACTCCAAGTCGGCACCCAAGGCGAGTTCGGCGGACTCGGTATCGAAGTCGGCATGGAAGATGGGTTCGTCAAAGTCGTGTCACCGATCGATGATTCGCCGGCCGCCAAAGCCGGGCTGAAGCCCGGTGACTTGGTCATCAAGCTGGACGACACCGCCGTCAAGGGCCTCACCTTGAACGACGCGGTGAAGCGCATGCGCGGCAAGCCTGGCACCAGTATTAAGCTCACTGTATTGCGCAAGGGCGAGCAAGCCCCGCTGGTTTTCACCCTGACCCGCGATGTCATTAAAGTCAAAAGCGTGAAGGTTAAAGATCTGGAACCGGGTTACACCTCGATTCGCATCACCCAGTTTCAGGAACACACCGGCGAGAATTTAGCTCAGGCAATTCAAGATACCTACCGCAAAAACGGGGGCGCCTTAAAAGGATTGGTGCTCGATTTGCGTAACGATCCGGGCGGTCTGCTGAATTCCGCCGTTGCGGTTTCTGCTGCATTCCTGCCGCAAGATGTACTCGTCACCTACACAGATGGCCGCACCGAAGATTCCAAGATGAAGCTGAACGCCTCGCGCGAGCATTACCTGCGCGGCAATTTCCGTGACGATTACATCGCCAAGTTGCCGGAAGGCATTAAGAAAGTGCCCATGGTGGTGTTGGTGAACGCGGGTTCTGCGTCGGCATCGGAAATTGTCGCCGGTGCGTTACAGGATCACAAGCGCGCAATCGTGATGGGTACGCAAACGTTTGGTAAAGGCTCGGTGCAAACCATCGTACCGCTGGCCAATAACACCGCGATCAAGTTGACCACTGCGCGTTATTACACACCGAATGGCCGTTCGATTCAGGCCAAGGGCATCGTTCCGGACGTGATCGTCGAAGATCCGAACGCACCCGGCGCCGAAATGGGTATTCGTGAAGCGGATCTCGAGCGCCACCTGTCCAATCCGACCGACAAAGACGCCAAGCCGCAACCGAAATCGGAAGCGAAGACCGACGTGAAGCCCGAGCAAAAATCTGCCACAGGTGGCGACAAAGCGAAAAAGCCCGACGCCGTTGGCGCAAATGGTGAGAAACCCGATTTTCAGTTGGATCAAGCATTGAATCATCTAAAAGGCTTACCGGTCATCGCAAAGCCGCAATCCACTTAAGCCTGCGTGGATGACCAAGCACTACTACGCTACAGTCGGCACATCCTGCTGTCCGAGTTGGGCGTAGAAGGCCAAGACAAGCTTAATAAATCCCATGCGTTGATTATCGGCGCCGGCGGCCTTGGGTCGCCGGCGTCGCTTTATCTGGCCACTAGCGGTGTCGGCAAGCTCACCATTTGCGACGGCGATGTCGTTGACCTCACCAACCTGCAACGGCAAATTGTTCATCGCAACGATTCAGTCGGTATCGCCAAAGCGATTTCTGCGCGGCGCACCTTGCGCGAAATTAACCCCGATATCGAAATCGTCGCGGTCACCCAACGGCTCACCGGCGATGCGCTGGAACAGCGCATCGCCGAAGCCGATGTAATCCTCGATTGCTGCGACAATTTCAACACCCGACACGCCGTGAATCGCGCCTGCGTCAAGTATAAAAAGCCGCTGGTGTCTGGCGCGGGCATCCGCTTCGACGGCCAAATTTCCGTGTTCGACCTACGCCGCAACAACAGCCCTTGCTACAACTGTTTATTTTCCGAAGACCACGAATTCGAAGAGACGCGCTGCGCCGTCATGGGCGTGTTCGCACCGCTGGTCGGCATCATCGGCGCGATGCAAGCGGCGGAAGCGATTAAAGTATTAACCGGCTGCGGCGAGACATTGAACGGGCGCTTCTTGATGCTCGACGGTCTGAGCATGGAATGGCGCTCGCTCAAACTCAATAAAGATCCCACGTGTAAGATTTGCGGCGAGTCGGCCGTATCGGCGACGCAATAAACCGTCAGTAATGTAGTGAAATGAAGGGACGTTCCGCTCATACCCAGCGACACCATTGCTAACTACGTAAAACTGAGCGATGCCCGATATTCAGGACGGGTAAGTTGATGTTACTTTATCAACTTACTAGTGTATTGCTTCGTAATTAACGGAACTATTTATAGGCGAATGAATCCAAGAACCATACGATGATTTTTGGAGTCGACGATGCGCAAGGCGAGTTTAATTGAACTGGACGATGGGCAACGGGAGATGCTGGTAAAGTTGGCCCAATCGAATACGACGGAAGTGCGTTTGGCGCGCCGTGCTGGCATCGTGCTGCTTGCCGCCGACGGGCTGGATAATCACCAGATCAGCGAGATTCTCGGCGTGGGTCGGGTTCAAGTAGGACGTTGGCGTGAGCGGTACGCCGACGGTGGATTTAAGGCCATTGAGCAGGATTTGCCGCGTGGTGGGCGCAAAGCGAAGATTGATCCGGCTGAGATCGTGCGACTGACGACGCAGACCACGCCGGCGGGTGCAACTCAGTGGAGTACCCGCACCTTGGCGGCGGTCGTGGGCGTAAGTGACACCACGATCCAGCGCGTCTGGACGGCACACGGCTTGAAGCCGCACCGGGTGAAGCGCTTTAAGGTGTCGCGTGATCCGAAATTTGTCGAGAAGCTCGAAGACATTGTCGGTCTTTATATGTCTGCGCCCGAGCATGCGCTAGTGCTGTGTTGTGACGAGAAGAGCCCAGTGCAAGCGCTGGATCGCACCCAGCCAGGGCTGCCGATGAAACCCGGCCGTGCTGCAACCCTGACGCATGACTACAAGCGCAACGGCACCACCACACTGTTTGCTGCAATGAGCACACTGGATGGGACGGTCATCTCGCGTTGCGAGCAGCGTCATCGCCATGTCGAATGGCTTGATTTCCTGCGCCAGATCAATCGGGAAACGCCACCCGACAAAACACTCCATCTTATCTGCGACAACTACTCGACGCACAAGCATCCGAAGGTGAAAGAATGGATCGACAAGCATCGGCGAATTCATGTTCATTTCACACCCACGTCGTCTTCTTGGTTGAATATGGTCGAGCGCTTCTTCCGCGATATTACGACGCAACGTCTGCGTAACGGTGTCTTTCGCAGCGTCCCCGAACTGACCCATGCCATCAAAGAATACATCGCGGCGCACAATCAAAAACCAAAGCCTTTTGTCTGGACCGCCAAGGCGAATGACATTCTCGCTAAAGTCATCCGAGCTAATCGCAACTTAAGTTCCAAACAGAATGAAGCACTACACTAGGAGTTTCCATGAAACGTATTCCCCGTCGTATTTTTGTGGCTGGCCTAGGGCCACGAGAAGAATTTAAACGCGAAGCGATCAGGTTGGTTAATGAACAAGGACGGACGATTGCGGAGGCCAGTCGAAAGCTGGACGTTGCCAGCAAATCGTTACGTACTTGTGCGAATTCCGGCGCCTGTCAGGCCACGAGGTGGCCTAGTCGGGCCATTGAGGAGCGGGATAACCCTGCTACCGTCGTACCGATTTAGGGGAAACGACGGTGGCGCAAGAAAGGTTATCCATGCGTAAGATTTCGGAAATCCTGAGGCTCAAGTTTGAGCTTCACCTGGCGGAACGCGC
>JANMJR010000370.1:0-5284 GCA_031371465.1 Pseudomonadota bacterium | reverse complement strand
CGTCAGTCGGTTTCGACGGTGGATTTGTCGGCGCGGCCGACAGTCTGTTACAATTCCATCTCGCAATACAACGCGCCCGTAGCTCAGTTGGATAGAGTACTTGGCTACGAACCAAGGGGTCGTGGGTTCGAATCCTGCCGGGCGCGCCAAAAAATAAAGGGCTTACAGAAATGGAAGCCCTTTTGCTTTTTGGCAGTGCTATGCGGGTGATAGGCTATTTCCGAAGCTACTTGCGGGCGTGAATGTGGTCATAAGCCCTTTTGGAAATGTCTCGCAGCAGAACCGGCCATGGCCGGACCTTGACCATGGTAAGTTTGAACTCACGCTAAAGAGTGCTTTTCAGACATTTTCCTCGGCATCGCTTGAACACTGATCGCGTTCAAGTGCGAGCGATATTGGGTGGTTTGCATCACGAGTACGCGCTGATCGCAGAAACCGGTGCGTGGGACTAGGCGATGCCGACCATCAGCATGTTCTATGGCATTGTCATTCAGATGTATTGGCAAGGAAAACTCTGAATAAGTCCGATTTCGTCATGATCCTGCGTTGCGAACAAAAAATATTGTCTTACATATCATGCATATGCTGCGCCGATATTTTTTGTTCGCGCCTTGCCTCACTTAGAACTCGAACTTATTCAGAGCTTCCTTAGAACTACGAGTATGTCAAATGCGTTGCGCGCCGTCGGACTTGGCGAGATTCTTATCAAATGTACCCAGCGGCAAATGGCCGGCCTTGCGCGCGATTTCTAGGAATAGACAATCCGAGAATCCAAGAGTAGGGCGCTTGCGAAAATGCCGGAGCGCCGCTGTGACAACGTCGGCATCCTGCAGTGTCAAGGTTTCATGGTTAAGCAGCAGGTCGATGGCTTTCGCTAACTGCGATGGTGATCGCTCATAGACCGCGTCGAGTACCCAAAGTGTTTCCACCAAAACGAGATGAGATACCCACGCGCCTTTCTCAACAAAGTATTCCGCAACTTTGACTTGCGCACCATCATCCCGAACCAATAGGCGTACCAAAATATTAGTATCAACGGCGCGCATGTTTTTCGCGGATGTATTTTTTGATGCCTTCCTTTACTCCGGTTGAACTTGGTTGTTTTTGAGAGGGTTCGCCGAATAATGCCTCATGGATGTTAACCGAGGTGTGCCGCCCTGCCTTGCGCACGACGATTTGATCGGTACTTTCATCCCATTCGAGAATGGATCCGGGCCCGACGCCGAGTTTCTTGCGAACTTCCGCGGGAACGGAAATTTGGCCTTGGGCGGTTAGTTTGGATTGGGCGAGTGGCATAAAATACATTACCACGGTAATTGAACCGATGTCAAACAGCGCTACTTGTTGAAAAAAGAGGCATACTTAAAACCGCTCGTCCGCTCGCAAATACCGCCATTGCCCAACGGGTAACGCTCCGAGCATGACATTTCCGATGCGCACGCGCTTGAGCCCGACCGCAATCAATCCGACCAGTTCACACATGCGGCGGATCTGGCGTTTCTTGCCTTCCTTCAATACGAAACGCAATTGATCGTCGTTTTGCCAAGTGACGTTCGCGGGCTTGAGCGCTTCGCCGTCGAGCGAGAGTCCGTGATTGAGGGACTGCAATCCGCTGTCCGATAGTTTTCCCTCGACGCGCACGAGATAAGTTTTCTCGATTTCGGAATCTTGGCCAATCAGTTGCTTGGCAATGCGGCCGTCCTGCGTTAACACCAGAAGGCCGGTGGAGTCGATGTCTAACCGTCCAGCGGGCGCCAAGCCCTTGAGATGGTTGCGATCAAACTCCGGCTCGGTCGATTCGCCGCGAAACTGAGTTGACGGTAGTACAAGCGTTATTGCCGGTTTGTAACCTTGTTCGGCTTGGCCCGATACGTAGCCGATGGGTTTGTTGAGCAGTATCGTGACTTGCGCGCTTTGTTGTTTTTGCGCGGATTGATTGAGCGTGACTTTTTGGTTGGGGAAGGCACGCGAGCCGAGTTCCGTAACCTGTTCGCCGTCGACGAACACCCAGCCGCGTTCGATATAACTATCGGCTTCGCGGCGTGAACAAATGCCTTGCTGCGATAGGAGTTTTGAGATGCGGACTTTCTCCATCAAGCAATCTCATTCAGCGAAAATACTTGCATTACGAATCCAATAAATTCTTCTTCAAATCCGCGTCGATAGGTTTTTCACCCAGCCAAACTTTGAGCAGCGAGCGGAAGAAATCTTCGCCGCTGATAGTTCCCTTGGTGTCGCCATTGATCACGACGCGAGTGCCGGCTACGGGTAAATAATCGAGTTGAATCAGATCGCCTTTTTTTACGCCACCCGCGCCACCAATGATGCCATTAAACTCCTTGATCTTGTCGTCAATCTTTGCCAGATCTGCAGCACTGTTGTTGGCTGTTAAGCCATCATGCAGTGCGCCGGAAAATACCTCCGCTTTCAGTTCGCGCATGATATGCAGCGCCAATCGTTTTACGCCCTTGTTACCTAGAACCATATCAGCAGCGTTCGCTTTCTGTTCTAAATACAACGCAGCGACATAGACTTTGATGAACATGCGCGTGCGAACGCCAGCGCCGTTGAGCTTAAGTTCCTGGCCTTCGATTTTGACCGAATCGGGGATTTTTATGCCCGAAATCTCCGCTGCGTTTGCGATTCCGACGAGGGCGCCGAACAATGCCGCGATCACCACCAGACGTTTCATGACAAGAATCCTTTCTGTTGCAATCGATACCGATGCGATTTAAAAGAACGATTCGCCTGCACCATGTGGCACAGTGGAATCCCGTGTTAACGATTCAATACCGAGCGCAGACTCGCGCGCGTTAACTGGCCGGTTGCCAAGCGCCATTCGCTTGGCGACAGGCGCTGCCGTTTTGATCTTGCGGTTGTCCGCCGACTACGGTTTTCAGCACATACTTCCGGCATTCGAGGCCGGCGGCGTTCTTAAAGCTTTCCAGCGGGGTTACGGCGTAGTTCGAGTTTTGATTCGGGTTGTCCCATGTCACGGTTTGATTCAGCTGCGCGTACTCCAGCGCCTGTCCCATGCAAGCGTGGTCGGATTTGTCCATTTGCCGACCGATGACGCCGCCGATCACCGCGCCGATAACAGCACCGCCCGCAGTGGTGATGATCCAATTATCATCGTTTCCGACTTTCTTGCCAATAACCGCACCGATGGCGCCGCCGATCACGGCGCCGATCACGTCGCGATTGCAGCTTATCGGCTCATTGCGCGGCGCCGGTGGAATCACTCGCGGTGGCGGGGGTGGCGCCACCACCACGATCGGGCGCGACGGCAATGCGACAGCGCGGCAATCACCGCGTTCATTGACATGGGATTTACCGCTCTTGTAGTTGTACATTTATTTGTAGCGACACGAGCCATCCTTGTACTCATATTTATAGAATTCGTCGGTCTCTTGAGATTTGACTTTCGGCCCATGCATGTTTCCGTGATCACGTCCATGCCCGCGGCCGCGACCACGGTCATCATCGTCGTCATCGCCCTGCTTGGCCTGGACTTGCATCGTCAGGCCAAGCAATATCAGGCTCAACCCTAGTGCTGTTCTTGGTAATTTCACAATTTTTTCCTTATACTGAGTCGCTCGGCAGCGCAACTAACGGAGCACTCATACTTCAGGTTTACATTAGCGCTTTTAGCTGAATTCATTTGGGAAATTGAGTTCTACAGCGATTCGAAAATACCTGCAGCGCCCATGCCGGTGCCGACGCACATGGTGACCATGCCGTATTTTTTTTTGCGGCGTTTTAGGCCATGGACGATGGTTGCCGTGCGAATCGCACCGGTCGCGCCGAGGGGATGGCCGAGGGCGATCGCGCCGCCGAGGGGATTCACTTTGCCGCCATCGAGATTGAGTTCGCGAATGACAGCTAACGATTGCGCCGCAAAGGCTTCATTCAACTCAATCCAATCTAGATCGTTTGCGCTCAAGCCTGTTTGCTCTAACACTTTCGGAATCGCTTCGATCGGACCGATGCCCATGATTTCCGGCGGCACACCCGCTACGCTATAGCCGACAAAACGCGCCAGCGGAGTGAGGCCAAATTCTTTCAGCGCTCTTTCGCTAACCAAAATTACAGCGCCGGCGCCATCGCTAGTTTGCGAGCTGTTGCCGGCCGTCACGGAACCTTTCGCCGCGAACACCGGACGTAGTTTGGCGAGACCTTCAAGCGACGTGTCCGGCCGCGGGCCTTCATCTTTGGACACGGTTTTATTTTTTGTGACGATGGTGTCGGTCGCAAGGTCAGCGACTTGCTCGTTAATGGTGTAAGGCAAGATCTCGCTGAACTCGCCGGTTTCCATGGCCTGGATGGCTTTCTGGTGGCTGGCGAGCGCAAAGGCATCCTGATCTTCGCGGCTGACTTTCCAACGCTCGGCGACTTTTTCCGCCGTCAAACCCATGCCGTAGGCGATGCCGACGTTCTCGTTTTTCGCGAACACCGCACTGTTGATCGCCATCTTGTGGCCACCCATGGGAATCATGCTCATGGTTTCCGCGCCAGCGCCGATCATGATGTCCGCTGCGCCGGTACGAATGCGGTCGGCCGCGATGGCCACCGCTTCCAAGCCCGACGCGCAGAAACGATTTACGGTAAGTCCTGCCGCCGATTGGGGTATGCCCGCAAGCAACAAGCCGATGCGCGCGATGTTCATGCCTTGCTCCGCTTCAGGAATCGCACAACCGACAATCACATCGGTAATCTGGTTCGCGTCGAGGCTGGGCACTTGCGCCAGTGCGCCACGCAGCACGTGCGCGAGTAAATCATCGGGCCGTGTATTGCGGAACATGCCGCGCGGCGCCTTGCCCACCGGGGTGCGGCAGGCGGAAACTATATAGGCTTCGTTAAGTTGCTTCATGAAATTAACTCCAATGTATTTCAAGGATGAAGGCGGAAGGATGAAGGATGAAAAAATGCCAACCGCGCTGGCCTATTTCATCCTTCATCCTTAGTTTCTTAAAGGTTTCCCCGTCTCCAACATATTCTTGATCCGCGCTTGGCTCTTCGGATTTTTGAGTAGTTCCACAAAATGTTTGCGCTCAAGTTTTAGAAACCAATCTTCATCGACCATTGAACCTGCTTCGATCTCACCGCCGCACAGTGCATCGGCGAGGCGGCTGCTGACCTCGTAGTCGTGGGCAGAGATGAATCCGCCATCGCGCATATTGACCAACATCATCTTTAACGTTGCGATACCGGTTTTACCTGCGACGGGAATTTGTTTTGGCAGCGGTGGACGATAACCCGCTTCGCTGAGCGCACGAATTTCCGC
>JANMJR010000362.1:0-5183 GCA_031371465.1 Pseudomonadota bacterium | reverse complement strand
GTCACAAAAACGTTCCTCGCAATGACATTTTGATGCGCTTCTTTGCAGAGGCGTCGCTAGGTCACATCAATCGGGTTTAATCTCCGGTTCATCCAATTCCCGCAACATCGCCAGGCGAACGGCTTCCTTAAGTCGCGCCGCCGCCTCGCCATCATTTCCCTTCGGCGCAATCTCGGCGCCAATAATGATTTCTAAATTACCATAGCGCGGCAGCCACGATCCCGACGGCAACACGTTGCGGCTCCCGCGAATAAGCAACGGAATCACGGGCACCTGAGCGATGCTTGCCACGCGAAATGCGCCGAGTCGAAACGGCAACAATCCCGGCTCGAGTTGAAATGTTCCCTCCGGAAAAAAAGCTAAACGAGTACCCTGTCGCAGCATCTCAATTAATCGGCGGGTCTGCGCGACATTTTTGTGCGCGTCGAAGCGATCGACAAAACGCATGCCGATGCGCGTCAAGAAAAATCGTAGCGGCGCGAACGCCGCAATCTCGACCTTAATCGCGAAGCTGTGAGGTTGCGGAAGATAGGCGAACAACAATACACCGTCGATGTAACTGGCATGATTAGAGACGAGGATATAGGCGTCGTCGCGCTGTAAATGTTCCAGCCCGGAAATAGTTGGCCTAATGCCCCAGCCGACAAAGATGAGCTTCGCGAAAAATTGTGCGGCGCGATAGGCATGGCGTTGCCTGGGCAAGGCGGTTACGCAGGCGAGCGCAATTAGCGATAAAACGCCAAACACCGTTAGGGCGTAAATGCCATAAAATTTGCGCGCGATATTGTTCGGAAAATGGGGCAAGATTCTTCTCTCACGATGTCCGCTAGCGGGCAAATGCCCGCCGCACAATGGCGATTTTAGTCCCGACAGTGTGATAACATTTCGCAACTAAATCAGCCCGCAATTATGCACGATAAGAAAGGAAAACCATGGCGACCGTAACTCTGACCAAAGACAATTTCGAACAAGTGGTGACTGACAACCCATTCGTCATCATCGATTTTTGGGCGCCTTGGTGCGCGCCTTGCCGCGGCTTTGCCCCGGTTTTTGAGGCGGCGTCAGAACAGCATGCCGATGTGGTATTCGCCAAACTTAACACTGAAGAAGAGCAGGAGCTGGGCGCGACATTCAATATCCGTTCTATCCCCACGCTGATGATTTTCCGCGAAAAGGTTATCATTTTTAGCCAGCCCGGCGCGTTACCAGGGAAGCAGTTCGAAGAGCTCATCGGCAAAGCGCGCGAACTGGATATGGCGCAGGTTCACCAAGAGATCGCCGAGCAAAAAAACGCCGCGCCTAATTCTTAGTGAGGTTTTCTCAGGCGCTCGAATCCGGCCGCCTCATCAAGCGCTACAAACGCTTTCTCGCCGACGTTAAGCTCGACAGCGGCGCAATGATCACCGGCGCCTGCCCCAACACCGGCTCGATGCTCGGCTGCAACGTGCCCGGAAGCCGCGTCTGGCTTAGTTCTTCAGACAGCCCGACGCGAAAATACCGGCACACTTGGGAGTTGGTCGAAGCCCGGCGCGGCGTGATCGTGGGCATTAACACCGGCTATCCGAATCGCCTTACCGTCGAAGCGATCGAAGCCAAAGTCATCAAAGAATTATCCGGCTATCGGGAAATCAAAACCGAACTTCGCTATGGCCACGAGAATAGCCGCATCGATATTTTGCTCGACGGCCACGCGAAAAAACCACCGTGCTATGTCGAAGTAAAAAACGTCACCGCCGCCGTGGAAGACGGCATCGCATTATTTCCCGACGCCGTGAGCGAGCGCGGCAGCAAACATTTGCGCGAGTTAATGGCGATGGTGAAGGAAGGCTTTCGGGCGGTGCTGGTGTTTTGCGTGCAGCGCGCGGACGTGCATGAAGTGCGTCCGGCGGATGACATCGATCCGGTATACGGCAAAACCTTGCGCCAGGCCCTTGCCAACGGCGTCGAAGTGATCGCCTACCGGGCGCGAATCTCGCCGCAAGAAATTGCGTTGGAACAAAAAATCCCGGTCGTCTGTCCTGAGTTAAAATAAGCGCTTTCCCTAACCTATTAAAATTAAATGGTTGCCCGGAAAGGCAATGTCGATGCGGGCTCCAGCCCATGCATTGCTATGCCCCAGTACCCAGGGGCTGGCCTGGGGCCATGCGGCTTCTGGCGCGGCCGGTAATTTTATCCAGATCCCTTCATGACTTCTCAGCTTTTGCTAGGCTGTATCGGCGATGATTTCACCGGCTCAACCGACCTCGCCAATACCCTGGTGCGCAACGGCATGCGCACGGTACAACTGCTCGGCGTGCCGGACGACGATGCCCAGGCGCCCGACGCCGATGCGATCGTGATCGCGCTGAAATCCCGCACTGCGCCGGTGCAAGACGCTATCGCCGAATCCCTCGCGGCGCGCCGCTGGCTGCAACGCCGCGGCGCGAAGCAACTGTTCTTCAAATACTGCTCGACCTTCGACTCCACCGATCAGGGCAACATCGGCCCCGTCGCGGACGCATTGCTTGAGGGCGTTGGAAATTTCAGCGTCGCCTGCCCTGCTTTTCCGGAAAACAAGCGCACGATTTACAAAGGCCATTTATTCGTCGGTGACCTGTTGCTGTCTGACTCGCCGATGCGCAACCATCCGCTCACGCCGATGACTGACGCGAGCCTGGTGCGTGTACTCGGTCGGCAGACTACCGGCAAAGTGGGATTGATCGAACTCAATACGGTAAAGCAAGGAGCCAGTGCAGTTCGCGCGGCCATAGCGCAACTGGCGAACGCCGGCTTTCGTTACGCCATTCTTGATGCCACCGAAGACGCGCATCTTTTCACCCTCGGCGAAGCGTGCGACGATCTGCCGCTCATTACCGGTGGCTCGGGTATGGCGCTAGGCTTGCCGGAAAATTTTCGCCGCGTCGGTTTGCTTGCACCCAATACCAAGGCCGATGCGTTACCCGAAGTCGGCGGCCTGGCTGCGGTGATCGCCGGCAGTTGTTCGGTCGCAACACTTGGGCAAATCGCCTTGATGCAGCGCACTCATCCCTCCTTCAAATTGGATCCACAGAAACTTGCGGCCGGCGAAGGCCAAGTGGCCGAAGCGCTTGAGTTTGCCAAAACCAAACTCGCGCAAGGCCCGGTGTTGATATACGCCAGCGCCTCGCCCGGAGAAGTTAAGCAAGCACAACACGCCCTAGGTAAGGAACGCGCAAGTGAAGTGATCGAGGTCGCGCAAGGAAAAATCGCGCAAGGTTTAGTCGCCGCGGGCGTGCGCAAGTTTGTCATCGCGGGCGGCGAAACCTCCGGCGCGGTGGTCAGCGCATTGCACGTGAAAGCGCTGCAGATCGGCCCGCAAATCGATCCCGGCGTGCCGTGGACCATGAGCATGGGCGAAACCAAAATCGCGCTGGCACTTAAATCCGGCAATTTCGGCAGCGAAGATTTTTTCCTCAAGGCGCTGAAATGTATCAATTGATTCCCCTCGCCCCTATGGCGAGAGGGTGCCGAAGGCGGGCGGGGTGGCCTAGGGCTATGAGGGGCGAGCGTTGATCATGGCAATAAGCGAATCAAACTTGCGCGAACAAATCTGCCAACTAGCAAAATCCCTGTTCGACCGCGGTTACACCCACGGCAGCACCGGCAACATCAGCGCCAAAACAGACGACGGTTGGCTGCTGACGCCAACCCACTCGTGCCTTGGAAGGCTAGAGCCGGCGCGGCTGTCCAAGATGTCGTGGGATGGAAAATTACTCGACGGCGATGCGCCGTCAAAAGAAGCGTTTCTGCATTTGGCGATGTACGAGGAGCGAAAATCCTTCGGCGCGGTGGTGCATTTGCACGGCAGTCATTCCGTCGGCGTGTCGTTGCTGGATGGAATCGATTGCAATGATTGTTTGCCGCCGCTGACTGCTTATTACATCATGCGTATTGGGCATTTACCGCTGCTGCCGTACTTCAAGCCCGGCGACATGGCGCTCGCTGGCGCGGTGCGCCAGGTGGCAAAAAAGCATCATGCCGTGTTGCTGGCGAATCATGGCCCCGTTGTCGCCGGAACATCACTGAGCGCGGCGGTGGACGCGGCGGAAGAACTGGAGGAAACGGCGAAGATTTTTTTGAATTTGCGTCATGATAAATTACGCACATTATCGGCCGAACAAGTAGACGAATTGCGCCGCGCGTTTCCGCCGCCGCCGTGAGTCTGTTGCGCAATTGAATAAACGAAATCTGAACGAGGAGTGGTAACAATGAACGTAGGAAAAGTATTCATCAACAATCGCTGGGAAGCGCCGGCGACAGGCGAGACGATACCGGTTATTGATCCGAGCACCGGCGAAGTGTTCACGCAAATTGCACGCGGCACGGCGCCCGACGTCGATCGCGCCATCGCCGCGGCGCGCGCGGCGTTTGAAGGGCCGTGGGGCAAAATGCCGGCGTTCGAACGCGGCCGCTTGCTGCAGAGATTCAGCCAGAAGATATTGGATCACCATGAAGAGCTGACGCAAATCGAAGCGCGCGACACGGGTAAACCGCTGAAGCAAGCCCGCGCTGACATTACCGCCTGCGCGCGTTACTACGAATACTACGGCGGGGCTTGCGACAAGTTGCACGGCACGACTATTCCGTTTCTCGACGGTTTTACGGTCATGACGCTGCGCGAACCGTTCGGCGTGACCGGCCATGTGTTGCCATGGAATTATCCGGCGCAAATGTTTGGCCGCTCCCTCGGTGGCGCGCTGGCGGCGGGCAATGCGACGGTGTTGAAACCCGCGGAAGATGCGTGCTTGTCGCACTTGCGATTGGTTGAGCTGATGGCGGAAGTAGGCTTTCCGCCCGGCGCCGTCAACATCGTGCCGGGCTTTGGTTACGAAGCGGGTTCGGCTTTGTCTGCCCATACGGGCATCGATCAAATGTCGTTCACCGGCTCGACCGCGACCGGTTCGCTGGTCGCGCAGGCTGCTGCAAAAAATCACATCGGCTGCATCATGGAGCTCGGCGGCAAGTCGCCGCAGATTGTGTTCGCCGATGCTGACCTCGATCAGGCCTTGCCGGCCTTGGCGAACGGCATTATTCAGAATGCGGGACAGACCTGTTCCGCCGGCAGTCGCCTGCTGGTGGAAACCAGCCGCTACGATGAAGTGGCCGAAAAACTCGGCGCGCGCATGAATGCGCTGCGCGTCGGCGGATCGCAACAGGATCTGGAT
>JANMJR010000349.1:0-2079 GCA_031371465.1 Pseudomonadota bacterium | reverse complement strand
TCGCTTGCACCCCCTTCGGCCGTCACGAAGGCAGCACCGCGCTTGGACTGATCACCGTCGCTGCGCGCGATGCCCTACGCGATGCGCAATTGGCAACAACACAAATCGACGGCCTGCTCACCGGCTACGCAACCACGTTTCCGCACCTGATGTTGGCGGACGTCGTGGCCGAACAGTTGGGCATTCAACCGGACTACAGCCACGCCATTCAATCCGGCGGCGCGAGCGGATTGACCATGGTGATGCTGGCGCGCGAACTCATTCGCAGCGGTCGTTGCAATATTGTGTTGTGTGTCGCCGGTGAAAACCGCCTCACCGGGCAAACACGCGACATGGCCATTCAATCCTTATCGCAAGTGGGTCACGCCGATTACGAAGTGCCCTTCGGCCCGACGGTGCCGGCCTATTACGCGCTACTCGCCGCGCGTTATTTGCACAAAAATAGTTTGAGCGAAGCCGATCTCGCACAGTTCGCCGTGCTCATGCGCAACCATGCGATCACGCACCCCGGCGCCCATCAGCGCAATCCGATCGACGTTAACATGGTGATCAATTCCAAAAGCATTGCGTCGCCGCTTAAGCTACTCGATTGCTGCCCCATCTCTGACGGCGCGGCGGCAATTGTGGTTTCTTTGGAATCGACGGCGACAAAAGCCATCCGCATACGCGGCGCGGGCCAAGCCCATCGCCATCAACACGTTAGCCAAATAAAAGATATTCACGCCACCGGCGCGAAAGCCGCAGCGGACTTGGCGTTCCGCGAAGCGCATATCGATCTAACGCAAATAGAATTTCTCGGCATTTATGATTCATTTACGATTACGTTGATGATGTTGCTCGAGGAAATCGGTTTCGCGGCACGCGGTGAAGCGGTAGCGAAAGTTCGCAGCGGCGATTTTTCGGCACAAGGCGCGCTGCCGCTCAATACCCATGGCGGCTTGTTGTCCTACGGTCATTGCGGCGTCGCCGGCGGTATGGCGCATTTGGTGGAAGCAGTATTGCAGTTATCCGGTTCTGCTGGTGCGCGCCAGATCGCCGAGCGTGAATGGGCTTATGTGCATGCCGACGGCGGCGTAATGTCGGCCCATGTCGGGATGATTTTGCAGAGGGAACGCTAGTGACATTCTATGTGCCCGCCCTCATGACCCTAGGCCATGAGGGAACAGCGTAACTAATGGACAACCTAGCCCAACATTTCTGGACCGGCTGCAGCGAAGGCGAACTGCGCTACCAACGCTGCGCCGATTGCAATCACGCGCAATTTTTTCCGCGCAGCCATTGCTTGAATTGCAACAGCGATCACATCGAATGGCAAGTATCCAAAGGTTTCGGCACAATCTACAGCATCACGCACGTCGAACGCGCGCCGACCGACGAGTTCCGCGCCCTCGCCCCCTATGCCATCGCGCTGGTGGATTTAGACGAAGGCGTTCAAATAATGGCCCATGCCCATCTCGCCCTTAAAATCGGTGACAAAGTACGTATCGCATTTTTCAATCACAATAACCGCGCCCTCCCCCGCTTCGAACCTCTATGATCGAATTTGATTTCTCCACACTGTTGTCGCCACGTTCCATCGCCATCGTCGGCGCGTCGGACAATCCGAACAAAATCGGCGGGCGGCCGATCCATTTCATGCAGCGCTTTGGCTATCGCGGAAAATTATTTCCAGTGAATCCTGCGCGCAGCGAAGTGCAGGGATTGAAATCCTATCCGAATTTGGAAGCGCTGCCGGAAGCGCCGGACTGCGTGCTCCTCGCTGTCGGCGGCGAAGCGGCGCTGCAAGCGGTTCGCGACGCGGCGAAGATAGGCGCGAAAAGTATCGTCGTCTCCGCATCGGGCTTCGGTGAGACGGGCGCTGCGGGACGCGCGATGCAAGACGACATGGTGCGGACCGCCCATAGCAGCGGCATGCGCATGATCGGCCCAAATTCCCAAGGCTTGGCGAATTTCGCCTGCGGCGCAATCACTAGTTTTTCCACATTATTTATCGAGCGTCCGCCCGCCGATGGGCCGGTCGCCATTGTCAGCCAATCGGGCGCATTATCGGTCGTGCCTTACGCGCTGCTGCGCGATCGC
>JANMJR010000346.1:0-3337 GCA_031371465.1 Pseudomonadota bacterium | reverse complement strand
GCGAAACAATTCGTGCCCTTCCAGCGCCGCCTGGGCATCGCCGACGAAGGGATTGCGCAACTCCTCATCGGCAAACAGCGGGCGACCGGGCGCCAGCAGAGCGAACACAATCTGCAGCGCCAAGAAAACCAACTTTCGCGGTGTGGTGCGCCCACGGCTAGAAAACACGCGTGCTCTCCATCGAAGTGGCAAAGGCATAGACGGCGAGATAACCGAATCCCGCCGTCCTGTGCCCGTGACTAGTTACCCAGCGCGAACACGTGCAGCGATCCGCCTTTTGGCATATCTTTAAGATGCAGCGCACCGCCGTCGCCGATGGTTGCCCAGCCGATCCAGCCGCCGAATCCTGATGGAACCGCCACGTACTGCTTGCCGCCAACGGCGTAGCTGATCGGCCCGCCGACGATGCCGGAGCCAACGCGATGCTTCCACAACTGGGCGCCGTTTTTCGCGTTCAGCGCCATGAACTCGCCTTCCGGCGTGCCGGCGAACACCAGGTTGCCGCCGGTCGCCAGCATGCCGCTCATGATCGGCGAGCGGGTTTTGACTTCCCACACGTCTTCGCCGGATTCGATATTCATCGCCAGTATTCTGCCGTTGCCGCGCTGAAAGTTAATGGACTTCACACCCCAGTACGGCTCACCTTTGCTAGCCTCCTGCTGCAAGCTCTGCAGATCGGTTACGCAAACATCCCGTAGCGGCAGATAGACAATGCCCGCTTGCGGGTTCATGGCCATCGGGTTCCACTCTTTGCCGCCGTTGGGCCCGGGGCACACGTCCGTCGCTTTCTTGGCTCGCGTCGGCACCTTGGCCGGATCGACCACCGGCCGGCCGTTGCTATCAAGCGTTGCCCAGTTCACTTTAGCGATCGGCTTACCGTAGATGAACTTGCCGTTGCTCCGATCGATGGCATAAAAATAGCCATTGCGATCGGCGTGAATCCAAGCCTTCTTGCCGCGCACCGTGGTCAACAATTGCTCGTTGACGCCGTCGTAATCCCACGTGTCGTGGGGGGTGTATTGGAAGTGAAACTTAATCTTGCCGGTGTCCGGGTCCAAAGCGAGTGTGGCGTTGGTGTACAGGTTGTGGCCCGGACGTGCTTCGCCGTCCCAGTCGGGCGCCGGGTTACCGGTACCCCAGTAGAGCACATGGCTTTCGGGATCGTAGGCGCCGGTAATCCAGGCCGACCCGCCGCCGTATTTCCACGAGTCACCCCCCCAAGTATCGTTGCCCGGTTCGCCCTTACCGGGCACCGTATAGGTACGCCAAATGGATTTGCCGCTTGCGGCATCGAGCGCCTCGATAAAACCACGCACCGGATATTCGCCGTTGGAAGTACCGACGTAGATCTTGCCCTTGACCGCGAGCGGCGCCACCGTGAACGTGTAGGCCTCTTTGTAGTCCCCGAGGCCGCGGTCCCACACGACCTTGCCGGTTTTGGCGTTGAGCGCGACTACATGCAGATCGAGAGTCGCCAAATAAACATTGTCGCCATACAACGCAACACCGCGATTGACCACATCACAGCAGGCGTACTTGGCGACATCGTCCGGTAGCGCGTGATCGTAACGCCACAGCATCTCGCCGGTTTGCGCGTCGAGCGCGAAGACCTTGCTCCACGACGAGGTGACATACATGACACCGTTGTTGACTAGCGGCGTAGTCGTCTGGCCGTCCAACACGCCGAAGGAGAAACTCCACTGAGCAACCAATTTGCTGGCGTTGTCGGCGTTGATCTGGCTGAGCGGACTGAAGCGACTGTTGGCGTAATCGCGACCGTAAGTAATCCAGTTATTGGGTTCCTTGGCGGCGTTGAGAAGCATTTCATCGGTGACCGCGGCGGGTTCCGCCCAGAGCATTGACGTGCATGAAAAGCACGCTGCCAGCAACACGGTACGCGAAAGCTGTTTGTTAAACATGAGTTTACCTCCTCCGGTTAAACTTCGTTGCGTGAGCGCCGTTGTGCGCATCCGGAAGTGTGCGACGCGCGGTAAAATCATGGCAACGACGGCGACTTGATGCTAGCACCAACTCGCCGATGAGAACAAGCTTGGTAACCGTATGCCGATGCCTCCCTCCGCCTTGATTGTCTCGGCAAATCCGACATTGCTTTGCGATCGGTGGACCAGCGGTTCCGCCCGAAAATCTGCGCATGAAAATTTCGACCGACTGCCGACAAGACGTTTTGCAGCCCATCCGTCGACTTTCTTTCAGCGACACGAAACTCTTGACAAAGTCGGACGCTGTGTGTCTCATCGAATCCGAGCCAAATACAATACCTAGACGAATCCTGATGCGTGCACCGTACAGCCGGAACCTATTTGACTTGCTCTGCGAGCAAGCTGAGCGCCATCTCGAGCGCCTGGCCGTCATTTCCGGCGACACCTGTCTCACCTATCGCGAACTCGCGCAACGCGCGGGCCGCCTCGCGTCGGGATTATCCGCAGCGGGCGTACAGCGGGGTGACCGCGTTGCGCTGCTGGTCAATAACCGCATTGAATGGCTCGAGATCGTATTCGGCGCCGCGGCCATCGGCGCTACCGCAGTCCCCTTCAGCACCTGGTCGAAGCGGCGCGAAATCGATTTCCTGTTGGCGGACTCGCGCGCGCGCATCCTATTCGCGCTCGACCAATTCGGCGATCAGGATTACTCGGCGGATCTTGCCGAACTGATCCCCGAGCTAAATGCCACTGCGCCTGGACAATGGCGCTCGACGCGCTACGCAACGCTGGAAGCCATCGGATTGATCGGCGACAGTTCGCTCGCGGGTGCGACGCCGTACGCGACTTTTCTTGATTCACTAGAGCCCATCGAAGCGCCGCCGCCCGGCGAGGGTGCCCGCGACCAAGACCACGCCCTCGTTCTTTACACTTCCGGCTCAACAGCGTATCCCAAAGCGGTGCCTTTGTGCCATGGCGCGATGATCGAAAACGGCTTCAACATCGGCGAACGGCAGGGTTTGCGACCCGGCGACCGTGTGTTGCTGGCGCCGCCGCTGTTTTGGTCCTATGGCTCGGCGAATGCCCTATGCGCGACGTTCACGCACGGCGCGACGCTGGTGTTGCAGAGCCGCTTCGAACCCGCGGAGGCGATCGATCTCATCGAGCGCCATGCTTGCACGGCGATTTACACGCTGCCTGGCATGACGAGTGCGATCCTCACCCACGCATCGTTTCGCCGCGAACGCACCGCTAGTTTGCGCACGGGGCTGACGATCGGCGGCCCACAGGATGTGGTCATGGCAGCCGAGGTTCTCGGCGCGAGCGAGATTTGCAATGTCTACGGGCAGACCGAGTCGTACGGAAATTGCGCCGTGACCTGGCATCACTGGCCGCTC
>JANMJR010000329.1:0-5222 GCA_031371465.1 Pseudomonadota bacterium | reverse complement strand
TGTTGCTACCTAACTCGTGCCGGGGTTTATTTTTCCCGACGATGAAACTAGAAAAGGACAATTAGAAATGAATTCGCTGCTACTTAAATTATTACCCATCGCGTTTTTAGGCGTCACCACCGCCGCGATTTCCGCACCGGTAACCCAAACCATTAACGACAACTATTGGGGTGGCAATGATCACGGCTGGGGTGACGTGATTGGCAATCCAACCATTTTTGATGTCGATCGACTCGACATCACCACCGACGGCGACGCTATGCGGATAAAGGTGTTTACGAAATTTAAAGAGAGCACGACGGCGTGGTACAAAAATATCAAATACGGTGATCTGTTCATTAGCAACAATGGTTGGAATCCCGACGGTACGGCCGCCAATCATTACATTTCCGACACCCACGGCAACGGCGAACAATGGGAATACGTGTTCGATACCGATGCGAACAAACTCTATGGCGACAAATTCATCATCAAGACCTCCAATCAGGAAGGAATCAGCGGCACGTTCCGCAACGGCCAGGAAACCCGTCGCAAAAAAGGGGGCACGCAGATCCTGCAAAACAATGTCGTCATCGCACAGGAGGGCGCGTGGAATACGCTCCTGTATACCTTGAGCTTTTCCGCAATCGGTATCGACTACACCGACGGCTATGACCTCGGCTTCAAGTGGAACATGACCTGTGGTAACGACAGCATCGAAGGCGGTATCAGCAGCGGTGTGCCGCCGAGCGAAGTGCCGGAACCCGCATCGTTAGTGCTTCTCGGCCTGGGCCTGGCCGGACTTGCGGCGCGCCGTAAAGCCGCCTAACCAACGCAAATCTCGGAAGAGGAATTAACGCAGAAAAATAAGAATCACAATAACAAAAAACAACAACAATAAAATCCGGGCGAGTCGCGCACAACATGAAGTGAATAGCGCGATTCGCCTTTTGTTTTTTAATGCAGGGTATTGGTTGGCACTTCCACTTGTTCCGGTAACTCGGCATGCACCACATCGCCGACCGTGTCGGCAAACAACGGCGCACCGCAATCGGTGCAATACTCCGGCTCAAATCGCTCCTCAAGCCGATCAATTTGGGTCACGTCGTTGGCGCGCAAACAAGCCTCGATCTCATGTAATGCCAACACTTCATCTTCTTGCTCAAACAGCGGCCACACCACGCCGTGCAGCACCGCGTTGGATTTTTTCTGGGTAAATGCAATACGGAACTCATCGATTTGGTTATCGCCGAAGCCCGCGATAATGGCACGCAACTCAGTCGCCGGGAGTTTGAGCGTGCTGCTCAAGAACGCAGCGGCGGCATGCAGCGTAATCGGTCGAATGCGGCGATCGGTCTCACGAGCATTGAAAAAATAAGCATCCGGCAGCAACGACTCAAACTGACAGCCCGGCATCAACCCGGCCAGTGCGGGCGGCGCGGTCACGGCCCAGCGTTCCTGACAGAAGGCGCGACCGCGATGGCCATCCCACTCCTGCCAACCGAAGTGCGGCTGACCGGCGCGCGCGGCGATGGCGCCGACCAGAAAGCGCGCGTCCGCGGGCAACTGCGGCGGTTCCGCGGTCACCTTTGGCGTCCAATCGGGTAACGCATCGTCGATAGCCGCTATGCCGAGGCGGCGCAGCATATCGCGCAACGCGGAAAATTTCTGCGGCAATTGTTCGATGCTGAACAAATAGGGAAACAAGGTTAGACGCGCCGAGGCCGCAAGAATCTGCTCGCGCACGATTGCCGTAACGGGAATCAACTGATCCGGGGCAATCGATCCGAACGGAATATTGTATTTCGAGGTGGCTATCAGCGGCACCACCACGAGCGTGAGATCCCATGTTTCGTGTTGATGTTCGAGCACCACGCGTTCGGACACCGCCTCCGCCATTTCGATCAACTCTTCGTAGCCGCCTTCATGGGTTTGATCGAGCTGATCCAATGCATTCTCTATCACCGTATCGCGCTTGGCGTCGGCCAGCGCGGTCAAGGTTTCGATCAAGGAATTTTCCCAGAAGCGATCTTCGCCGTGGCTGCGCGATCCCGCCAAGCCCATTGCAAGTCCGATCAGCTTCTCGCTGTCACGGGTAAGGCGAGGTTTAGTGGGTTTTCTGGAGCGTTTAATCATGACTGACCATTTCGTTAACATTGAAATGATACCCGTAACCGAAGCATAATCCTAGAAACCCGATTGCTTCGAGCAAAACCACCATGAACCAATCCATTCCATTCAGCGGCGTCATTCCGATTCTCGCGACCCCATTTGACGAGCAAGAAAACCTCGATCTTGAATCGTTTGAACGCATGATTCGGTTCATGGCGAAGCTCGGCGTCGATGGCATCACCATTTTAGGCGTCCTCGGCGAATCGAATCGGTTGCTGGATCGCGAGCGCGAAGATCTGATCCGCGCGGCGGTACGCGCCGCCGACGGGACATTGCCGATTATCGTCGGCGCCAGCCATAGTGGCACGCTTGCGGCGTTGCATTTGAGCCAAATGGCCGAATCCCTTGGCGCCGATGCCGTGATGATCACGCCGCACAATGAGCCCACGCCGAACGAGCAGCGCGTGTTCGACTATTTTCAGCGCATCGCCAACGGCGTGCGTATTCCGATCGTCGCCCAAGATCACCCGGCCTCGACCCAGGTGCACATGTCGGTCCCGCTGCTGCTGCGTTTAGTCAATGAAATTCCGAGTATCGCCTGCATCAAAGAAGAAGCCATTCCCACCGCACCGAAAATCAGCGCTCTATTGGTGGGGATGAAAGAACGCAAGGTTCCTATCTTAACTGGGTTGGGGGCGCTGTACGGCGGTTTCGATTTGACGCGGGGTTCGAGCGGCTTCAATACCGGTTTCGCTTTTCCCGAAGTGTTGCAAGCGATGGTGGGCGCCGCGCGATTGGGCAAAAGCGCACAGGTGAGCCATTTATATCAGCGTTATTTGCCACTCATCGTGTTTGAGCAGCATCCGGGCGTCGCAATCCGTAAAGAGATTTTGCGTTTGCGCGGGCTAATCACAACCGACCAAGTACGCCACCCCGGCGCGAGAATCGACGCGGCAAGCGCGGCGCAACTGCGAACCTTACTTGTCGAAACATTCGGTGATGTGGATATTACCCTGCCCATCCGCATTGAATAAACAATAATCGCCAAACCAACTGCCTTGGGATCCGATCGAAGGCGCGAAAAAACGCCGCGGGGGCTTTGCCAGGAGCGGCTCCCAGTGTGCTTCACAGCAGGGCATGGCTGGGACGCTAATGGCCTGTTGGCTGGATTGGTTTTCGGCTTTTCGTAACCCGTTGCTTCGGCGCCGAATGCTACGGAGGATTAATCCCCGCCGCAAATTCCTCCCGACCGACGGCCGCAAGCTTAACTCGCGCCACGCCGTGATGGAACATTCCCAATTGCCGTGCGGCCTGCGGCGAAAGATCGATGATCGCCCGTGAGCGTGGCGGCAGGCGATCGTTAATACGCACCACGACGCTGCGCTGATTGCGCAAATGGGTCACCCGAACATAGCTGCCAAGCTTTAAGCCGCGATGAGCGGCGGTCATGGCCTGGGCGTTGAAGCGTTCGCCGCTCGCCGTTTTTTTGCCATGCAAACTCTTGTGGTAGTACGTCGCGCGACCGACTTGGCTGAAGCGCGCGCTCTGCGAAACCCCGGTTGTACCGTCGGCCAAGGCTTCAAATACGATCAGTGCAATAAACGCAAAAGCGATCGTGTGGCGAATAACACTCATTCGTTGATTCCTGTGCGTGATGGCAGCCTGCTTAGACGCTAACTGTGGCAGAATTACGAGTGGTCACGGTTCGTAATTGTTTTTAACCTCTCCCTTTATGCATAACCCTAGCACGAATACCGCCCGAACATGAGTTCGGCGTCGATGAGCCCATTGCGCAAGGCAGTTATTGCGCTCGCTGCGATGTCGTTAATCTGGGGTTACAACTGGGTGACCATGAAGCAGGCCATGATCGATGCCGGGCCGCTGAATTTTTCTGCGTTACGCTTTGGCATCGGCGGATTGACTCTGGTGCCGGTGATGATTTACCTCAAACATCCATTCGGCATCCCGCGCAGTGAGTGGCGCACGGTTGCCTGGCTGAGTCTGATCCTGGTGGTCAATTTTGGTTTCGTCATGACGGCGCTGATCGTCGGCGGCGCGGGTAAAATCAGCGTGCTGGTTTACACCATGCCTTTTTGGGCGCTGATCCTGGCGCGCTTCATGTTGCATGAGCGGCTCAAGCGTTGGCAATGGCTCGCCGTTAGTCTGGCGTTTGTCGGCCAAGTGACTTTGATTGATCCGCTGCATCAACACGGCAGTATTCTTTCCAGTGTGTTAGCGGTATTGGCCGGCCTGTTCTGGGCGGCAAATGTAATTATGGTAAAAGAATTGCAGCGTCGCGAAAACGTGCCGATGATCACGCTGACATTTTGGCAAATCACCATTGCCGCGATTGGTTTTTTTCTGTCAGGCCTGGTGATCCCGCAAAAATCCATCACCTGGACGCCGCTGTTATTCTGGTGCCTTTTCTACAGCGCCGTGATTAGCACCTCGCTCGCCTGGCTGTTGTTTTATTACGCGTTAAAACGCATGCCCGCCGGCCTCGCCGGACTGAGCACCTTGGCAACACCGGCGATCGGTGTATTGTTCGCCTGGTGGCTATTGGGCGAGCGCCCAACGTTTATCGAGGCGATCGGCATGACGTTGATCGGCTGCGCCCTTGCGACACTCGCCTTGGTTCCGGTCATTTTAAAACGGCCGTCCGCTGCTTAAATTTTTACCAATTCATTTTCAATTTCTAAGGAAGCTTTGAGTAAGTTCGAGTTCTAAATGAGACAAGGCGCGAACAAAAAATATCGACGCAGCCTATGCATGATAGGTAAGGCGATATTTTTTGTTCGCAACGCCGTATCATGACGAAATCGGACTTATTCAGAGCTTCCTTAATTTGAGTTTTTGACATGCGCCTGACTTCCATCGTTCTTGACGGCCGCGAGCAAGCGGCTGTGGTGCTTCCCGCCGGCCTGGCGCCGGTCGCTCATATTAATTCGCAACTTAACAAATCCTGGCCAACGGACATGCTCGGCTTGATCGAGCGCGGCATCGATACTGAACTCGGGCGCGACGCGGCAAGAGTGGCAGTGACCATCGATCCGAGCAGTGTCAAAGTCGCGCCGCTGTATCGCCGCCCACGCAAGATTTGGGGCATCGGTTTGAACTATCTCGATCACGCC
>JANMJR010000299.1:0-5937 GCA_031371465.1 Pseudomonadota bacterium | reverse complement strand
GTAAACTAGACGGCTTTTGGGTGCTTAGCTCAGCTGGTAGAGCGTCGCCCTTACAAGGCGAATGTCGGCGGTTCGATCCCGTCAGCACCCACCAGTAAGGCCAAAAATTTAGGAGTGGTAGTTCAGTTGGTTAGAATACCGGCCTGTCACGCCGGGGGTCGCGGGTTCGAGTCCCGTCCACTCCGCCAGACAAGTCGAAGGGCGAACGAGAGTTCGCCCTTTTGCTTTTCTAAGTCCGGTAAGTCGGCCGGGAAAGCGGTTTTCCGCGTATAATCGCGCGATTGATTTTCATCTTTAAAAGACTCCAACATGTTCGATACCATCCGCGAGGGTAGAGCGGGTAAGTGGGTTACCTATATCATTTTTGGGCTCATCATCATCAGCTTCTCGCTGTGGGGAGTTGAGTCTTATATTAAAAATATAGGGCGCGGTGCCAGTGTGGCAAAAGTCGATGGTGCCGATATCTCCCGCGATGAATTCACTACCGCCTATCGAAATCAAGTCGATCAGATGCGCGAGGCGCTGGGTCAAAACTTTAATCCCGCCATGGTCGATAATCCGCAGGCGAAAGTCGGCGTGCTTGAAGGCGTCGTGAATCGGCGCCTCCTCGCCGCAACGGCGAAGAAAGTGGGCTTGACCGTCACCGATGAACAGTTGCGCAAGACCATCGAAGCGATTCCCGCGTTTCAAGACAACGGGAAATTTTCGTTGACGCGATATCAAACCTACGCGCGCAATCGCGGCATGACGGAAACGATGTTTGAAGAACAAATTCGCCAAGACGGCGTGTTGCAGCAAATGCGCGACGCAATTACCTCGACCGCGATTGTTCCGAAGTTTCAGCTCGACGGTTTTGTAAAACTCAGCGAACAGCAGCGCGAAGTGAGTCGCGCGATGGTTTCCCCGAACGCATTTCTGAGTCAGGTGACGATCGACGACAAAGCTATCAAGACGTACTACGAGGCCAACCCCGATCAATTCAAAATTCCCGAACAGGTGAAAGTCGAGTACGTCATGTTGTCGGCCGAGAAATTCGCTGCCGAGCAAGTGGTGAGCGACGAGGAGGCGCAGAAGCTTTACGATGAACGTCTGGCGAAAGGCCAGTACAAAAAGAAAAGTAACGACACGGCTGACGAGAAGAAAGTGGCGCTGGCGAAGGTTCAGGACGTGCTAAAAGAAGTACGCGCCAAGCCGGCCCAATTTGCCGAACTTGCGAAAAAATATTCGCAAGACACGGGGTCGGCGGTGCAGGGCGGCGACCTCGGCTACTTTGGTAAGGGCGCGATGGTAAAACCTTTCGAAGAGGCCGCGTTCTCGATGCAGGTCGGTGAGATTCGTGGCCCGGTTGAATCAGAGTTCGGCTACCACATTATCAAGCTCACTGAAATCAAAGAAGGGGAGCGAAAAGCCAGTCACATTTTAATCGCATTTGAAGAAAAGACGCAGCGCTTTGCCGAGGTCAAAGACGGTATTATCACGGAAGTGAAGAAGCAAAAAGCCAACAAGCGTTATCTGGAAATCGCCGGTAGTTTCAACGATATGGTTTACGAGCAGTCAGATAGTCTAAAACCGGTGGTGGATCAGTTTAAACTCACGTCGCAGCAAAGCGAATTTATCCCGCGCACCGGCGAGGGCGCCAATCCGATGTTCGCCAACAAGAAATTTCTCGATGCGATTTTTTCCAACGAAGTCTTGAAGAATAAACGCAACACCGAAGCGATAGAAGTCGCGCCAAACACGCTCATCGCCGCGCGCGTAGTGGAACACAAGCCGGGCGCTGCGAAGCCTCTCAGTGACGCGCGCGCCGGTATTGCGCAGAGGCTAAAGCAACAGGAGGCGCTCAAGCTCCTCACCCAGCAGGCCAAGGTCAATTTGGAATTGCTGAAGCAAGGCAAGGACGTGCCCGGATTGGCGTGGTCGGCGCCGAAGCTGGTGGGCCGGCAAAATCCGGGCGACATTCCGGGCGATGTCCTCGCCTCAGTTTTCAAGGCCGATGTGAAAAAACTGCCCGCATTCGTCGGCGCCGAAGGGCCGGACGGTTACAACTTCGTCAGGATCAGCAAAGTCGTTGATGCGCCCGCGGTCGATGATGCAAAGCGCAATACAATTTTGCCGCGCTTAGCGCAAATGCAATCGCAAGAGGAATTCGAAGCGATGGTGAAAAGCTTGCGCAGCAAGGCAACGATCACCATCGACAAAACCGCCCTGGAACAGAAGTCAGATCAGTAGTTATTCAGAGGATGCTTGGAAAACCGCGCTGGTACGGGGTAGCCCGAGGCTAGCCACTGGCCTCGGGCCATTGGCTTTCCGGCTATCCTTCCATTCCTGGTACAACGGTATTGAAGCCCGCATCGACGTAGGTAATTTCCCCGGTGACGCCCGAGGCAAGATCGCTTAACAAAAATGCCGCGACGTTGCCGACTTCTTCCGTCGTCACGTTGCGTTTTAGTGGCGCGGTCGCTTCGACGTAGTGCAATATTTTTCCGAAACCGGCGATGCCCGCCGCGGCCAGGGTCTTGATCGGCCCGGCGGAAATGCCATTCACGCGAATGCCGCGCGGCCCGAGGCTCTGGGCCAGATAACGCACGTTGGCTTCCAAACTCGCTTTCGCCAAACCCATCACGTTATAACTTGGCACCGAACGAATCGCGCCCAAATAACTCAGCGTCACTAGCGCACCATTGCGGCCGAGCATCATCGGCAATCCGGCTTTCGCCAGCGCGGCCAAGCTGTAGGCGCTGACGTCATGGGCGATGCGAAAACTTTCCCGCGTCAGCGTATCCAAATAATCGCCGCTGAGCGCTTCGCGCGGTGCGAACGCAATCGAGTGGACAATCCCGTCCAGCCCGTCCCAACGCTTTGCCAAGCTGGCGAACAGTGCATCGATTTCGGCGTCGCTGGTGACATCGCACGGCAAAATAATGTCCGACTCAAAATCCGCCGCGAGTTTCACGACGCGATCTTTAATCGCGTCGCCTTGGTAGGTAAAAGCCAATTCCGCACCCTCGCGTTGCGCCGCTTGCGCGATACCATAGGCGATGGAGCGGTTGCTCAACAAACCCGTGATTAGTATTTTCTTGCCGGCGAGAAAAGCCATGGTGCCTCCGAGTCAACGATTGCCGGAATGATAAACCAAAATCTGGCGTCGTCCCTATGTTAAATTAGCGAATAAGACCCATCCCATAGCCAGAATGAAATCACGCCTCGCGTTCTTGTTCCTCAGCTTCGTTGTCGCGCTCGGCTGTCATGCCGCCGATCTGAACAAGGTATTGCGCTTGGGCTTTCCAACTGCAGAAACGGGCTTCGATCCGATCGCCGTTTCCGATCTGTATTCCAACACCATTATCGAAGCGGTGATCGAGCCGATGCTCGGCTACGATTATTTGGCGCGGCCGGTGAAGTTGGCGCCGTTGACCTTGAGAGAAATGCCTGAAGTCGCGAACAACGGCTCGAGTTATACGTTCCAGCTCAAACGGGGGATCGTGTTTGCAGACGATCCCGCCTTCAAGGGGAAACGGCGCGAACTGATTGCGCAGGATTATGCTTACAGCATTCGTCGCCTGTTTGATCCGGCGTTGCGTTCGCCGTGGTTGTTCTTACTAGATGGCAAGATCATCGGCATGGACGAAGTCGTGGCCAAAGCCAAAGCAACCAAGAAATTTGATTACGACGCGCCGATCGCGGGCTTAGAAGTGGTCGATCGTTACACGTTACGAATTAACCTGAAGGAGCCCGACTACAATTTGCTGTACATCCTCGCCATGCCGACGTTGGGCGCGCTCGCACGCGAAGTCGTGGCGCAATATGGCGCCGACATCAGTGGTCATCCTGTCGGCACCGGCCCGTATGTGCTCAAGAACTGGACGCGCGGCCACAAAATGATTCTCGAAGCCAATCCCACTTTTCGCGAAAGCTACTTTGACTCGGCG
Organism: Pseudomonadota bacterium; assembly: GCA_031371465.1. Lineage (GTDB taxonomy): Bacteria > Pseudomonadota > Gammaproteobacteria > Burkholderiales > JALYOK01 > JALYOK01. The sequence continues at coordinate 2,008 of JANMJR010000299.1, read as the reverse complement.
CCAGGAAATGATGCCGTCGATCAACAAATTGCAGCGCGACTCAAGGGAAAGGTGTTACCCATTATCGGCCGTGTTGAGGTAACGGTGATCGAAGAGGCGCAGCCGTTTTGGTTGGCGTTTCTCGGTGGTGAGTTGGACTTGAGCGGCATTCCCGGAGAGTTCGTCAATCAAGTGATTCCCGGCGGCAAGCTCATTGCGTCCCTCGCGAAAAAAGGCATTCGGCATTACCAAAGCGCGGAACCGGATCTGACCTACACTTTTTTCAATATGGACGATCCCATCGTGGGTGGTTATAGCAAGGAAAAAATCGCATTGCGTCGAGCGATTTCCAGTGGCTACAACACCCAACAAGAGATCCAAATTATTCGTAAGAATCAGGCGGTGCAAGCGCAATCGCCGATCGCGCCCGGTGTGGCGGGCTACGATCCGCGCTTTCGTACCAACCACAACGACTACGATCCCGCTAAGGCCAAGGCGCTACTCGATCATTTCGGCTACACAGATCGTGACGGCGATGGCTATCGTGAACTGCCCGACGGCAAACCATTGGCCATTGAGCAGGCATCGGTCGCGGGCGGTGACAATCGGCAGTTCGACGAATTGTGGAAACGCAATATGGACGCCATTGGCATCAAGATGACCTTCAAAAAGGGAAAGTGGCCGGAACTGGTCAAAGCCTCCAAGCTTGGCAAATTGCAGATGTGGGGCGCGGCGTGGATTGCCGATTATCCCGACGGCGAGAATTATTTGCAGTTGTTGTACGGAAAAAACGAAGACGCGAACACCGCGCGCTTCAAACTGGCGGCCTACGACAAACTCTATGAACAAGTGAAACGCATGGCGGATTCGCCGGAGCGCACCAAGCTCTATCAAGACATGTCAAAGTTGGTGTTGGTCTATGCGCCGTGGAAACTGGGCGTGCATCGCATCGCGAATTCGGTCGCGCAGCCGTGGGTTTCGTCATTGAAGCGTCATCCCATCATGCATGCGCCGTGGAAGTTTCTTGATATTGATCTCGAAAAGCGGAGCGCGCGGAGAGAATGATAGAACGCCGGCTTAACCTCTTGTGGCCCAAGGCCCCCCCGTCATTCCCGCGAAAGCGGGAATCCATGTTGATTTTCAGTTCCCAATGGATTCCCACTTTCGCGGGAATGCCAACTAAAGAGGGAAGAGGTTCAGTATGACCGCCTACATCGTCCGCCGCCTATGGCAAATGATCCCGACCATGCTCGGCGTGATGTTGCTGGTGTTTCTGCTATTCCACACATTCGCAGGTGATCCGGCGCAAGTCCTCGCTGGTAAGATTTCCAACAAAGCCGATATCGAAAATATCCGTAAACAACTCGGTGTTGACGAGCCCTATTGGAAGCAAATGGCGATCTTCGCCAAACAAGTCGTCACCGGTGATTTCGGCCGCAGTTGGTCGACCAAAGAACCTGTTTCCGAAATATTCGCCAAGCGCATCGGGCCCAGCGTTACCATCATGGCGCCAATTCTAATCATCGAGATAATTCTTTGCGTGGTGCTGGCGATGCTGGTGGCCTATTGGCGTGGCTCACTCACGGATCGCGTAGTGATGATCGTCTGCACCATTGCCATGTCCGTCAGTTTTCTTGCTTATATCATCGCCGGACAATATTTCCTTGGCTATCGTTGGGGGCTGTTTCCCGTGCAAGGTTGGAGCGATAGCGTGCTAACGAATCTGACGACCTACGCGCCACTGCCGGTGTTGCTCGCGGTTCTGGTTGGTCTTGGGCCGGGCATTCGCTTTTATCGCTCGGTGTTTTTGGACGAGATCAATCACGATTACGTGCGCACTGCCCGCGCCAAGGGTTTGCCGGAAAGCCAAGTGTTGTTCAAGCATGTACTGCGCAACGCCATGATTCCGATCATCACCAACGTTGCGATGTCGCTGCCGTCGCTGATTTTCGGCGCCTTTTTGTTGGAGAAATTTTTCTCGATCCCCGGGCTCGGGCGCGAGGTGATCAACGCCGTCGATAAGAGCGAT
>JANMJR010000295.1:0-4874 GCA_031371465.1 Pseudomonadota bacterium | reverse complement strand
GCGACATAGGTCGCGCCGTACAGCGTATCGGCGCGCGTGGTGAATACTTTCAACACCGGATCGCCCGGCTTGTGCTCGGCGTAATACGGAAAATGAATCTCGCAACCTTCGCTCTTGCCGATCCAGTTCGCTTGCATGGTTTTGACGCGCTCGGGCCAGCCGGGCAATGTGTCGAGCGCATGTAACAACTCGTCGGCGTACTTCGTGATATTCATGTAGTACATCGGAATCTCGCGCTTTTCCACCGGCGCGCCGGTGCGCCAGCCGCGGCCGTCGATCACTTGCTCGTTAGCGAGCACGGTTTGATCGACCGGATCCCAATTCACCGTGCCGGTCTTCAAATAGACCAAGCCTTGTTCCAACATACGCAAGAAAAACCACTGGTTCCACTTGTAGTAATCCGCTTTGCAAGTCGCCAACTCCCGTTCCCAATCGATGGCGAAGCCGAGGGACTGCAACTGCTGCTTCATATACTCGATGTTGTCGTCGGTCCACTTCGCCGGGGCGACTTTGTTTTTCATCGCCGCATTTTCCGCCGGCAAACCAAAGGCGTCCCAGCCCATCGGTTGCAATACGTTAAAGCCACGCATGCGATGGAAGCGGCTCAGCACATCGCCAATGGTGTAGTTGCGCACATGGCCCATGTGCAGCTTGCCGGAGGGATAGGGGAACATCGACAGGCAATAATATTTGGGCTTGCTCTTGTCTTCCTTGACGTTGAAGGCGCGGGCCTTCGTCCATTCTTGTTGAACCTGTTGTTCGATTTCTGCGGGGTGGTATTGGGGATTCATGAAACGAGTGGAAACATAAAACAGGGATTATAAGGCACGGGACAACTTCCTCCCACGCTGTCATTGCGAGCGAACGCGAAGCAATCTCGCTTTTCTCACAGCGACGTAAAAGCGAGATTGCGGCGTCGCCCGCTGGGCTCCTCGCAACGACAGCACCACTAAATAGTCAAGCAATCGGCCGGCAAGCCAATACCAGAGCGGCTCTCAGGGCATTGCCGATACTATTTAGCCGCCCGCGCGCATATACGTGGGTACGTGGCTTGCCTTATAATCGCGCAATACCTCAACCGATAGAAATTCATGTCATCCGCCTTCACCCAAGGACTCAACGCGCAACAGCTTGAGGCCGTCACGCTGCCCCCGACTTCCGCCTTAGTGTTGGCGGGCGCGGGTAGCGGCAAAACCCGCGTATTGACCACGCGTCTGGCCCACCTAATCCAAACCGGCCAAGCCAGCCCGAGTTCCATTCTCGCGGTGACCTTCACCAACAAAGCGGCGAAGGAAATGGTGACGCGCATCAGTTCGATGTTGCCGATCAACACCCGCGGCATGTGGATCGGCACCTTCCACGGACTGTGCAATCGTTGGCTGCGCACTCACCATCGCGACGCCGGGTTGCCGCAACTGTTTCAGATTCTCGACAGCCAAGATCAACTCGCGGCGATCAAGCGCTTGCTGAAAAGTATGAACCTGGACGAGGAAAAATATCAGCCACGCCAAGTGCAATACTTCATCAGCGGCCACAAGGAAGAAGGCCGCCGCGCCAAAGATGTGTCGCCGCGCGACGAGTTCGAGCGCCAGATGGTCGACGTGTTCGCGCTCTACGACGAGCAATGCAATCGCGAAGGCGTGGTGGATTTTGCCGAGCTGATGCTGCGCACCTTCGAAGTGCTGACGCGTAACGAGATCTTGCGGGAGCATTATCGCGCGCGTTTCAATTTCATTTTGGTCGACGAGTTTCAAGACACCAACAAGCTCCAGTACCAATGGCTGAAGCTGTTGTCAGGTCCACAAACCGCCCTATTCGCCGTCGGCGACGACGACCAATCGATCTACGCCTTTCGCGGCGCCAACGTAGGCAACATGAAAGATTTTCAGCGCGATTTTCGCGTGCAACAGGTCATTAAACTGACGCAGAATTATCGATCTCACGGCAACATTCTCGACGCCGCCAACGCCATTATCAAACACAATTCCAGGCGTTTGGGAAAGGACTTGTGGACGTCAGAAGGCAGCGGCGAACCGGTGCGGATTTTCGCCGCGGTGAACGACAACGACGAAGCCGGCTTCATTGTCGAAGAAGCAAAAACCCTGCATGCGGAAGGCGTCAACCTTGCTGAAATCGCCCTGCTGTATCGCTCGAACGCGCAATCGCGAGTGTTGGAACACGCATTGTTTTCCGCCGGAATCGCCTACCGCGTCTATGGCGGTCTGCGTTTTTTCGAGCGCCAGGAAATCAAACACGCCCTCGCCTATTTACGCCTCGCGGCGAACCCTGATGATGACGGCGCATTCTCACGCGTGGTGAATTTTCCAGCGCGCGGCATCGGCGCCCGCAGCATCGAACAACTGCAAGACATTGCCAAACAAAACGGCTACAGCTTGATGGACGCCGCCAATAGCAATGGCCTGGGAGGCAGGAGTGGAGCCAGTCTTCAGGCATTCTTGCAGATCATTGCGAGCTTAAAAGCCAGCGTCGCGGAATTGCCGTTGCCGGAATTGGTCGTGGAAATGTTGGAACGCTCGGGCTTGAAGAATTTCTACCAATTGGAAAAAGACGGCGCCGATCGACTGGAAAACTTAGACGAATTGATTAACGCCGCACAAACCTTCGTTCACGAAGCCGAAGACGATAGCCTGGCGGCTTTCCTATCGCACGCCAGCTTAGAAGCCGGCGATCACCAAGCCGAAGCCGGCGCCGACGCACTGCAAATGATGACGGTTCACGCGGCCAAAGGCTTGGAGTTTCATTCGGTGTTTTTGAGCGGCGTGGAGGAAGGATTGTTCCCGCACGAAAACAGCATGAGCGAATCCGACGGGCTGGAAGAAGAGCGGCGCTTGATGTATGTCGCGGTAACGCGTGCGAAACGTCGGCTCTATATCAGCCACGCGCAAAGCCGCATGTTGCACGGCCAAGTACGCTACGGCATTCGCTCGCGCTTCGTCGATGAAATTCCCGAAGCGCTGTGTAAAATGCTCGCCCCACGGCAATCGTTTTTCAATGCGCCGAAAATCAGTTCCGGCTACGGTGGTTACGGCGCCTATGGGCGCGGACGTTTCGAAAGCAAACCCGCGGCGAGCGCGGTGGCTCAAGAATCGGCGCCGCGAAGCAAATGGCAGGCGGCGAAATTTCCGTTCAGTATCGGCCAAAATGTCGCCCATGCGAAATTCGGACAAGGTGTGATTTTAGGTTGCGAAGGTAACGGCGCCGATGCGCGCGTGCAAGTAAAGTTTCGCGATACGGGCGTGAAGTGGTTAGCGTTGGAGTATGCGAAGTTGACGGCGGCATAGCGCATAGCGTTGCCTCCTTATCGTAAGAGGTATCCGTTCAAAAGCTACCGATTAGATCCTTTCCTAACTTTCCCCGCGATGCCAAGGCAAATCCCGCCTAAACTAAGTAACCAAAAAACACTGGGCTCGGGAATTGGTCGCCGCACACTGACTTTCCCGACATAAGAGAAACTTCCTGATATTGACGGCGCATCTAGCGGACCATCATCTGGCGTATCACCTTCACATTGGCAATCACCTACGAACGATGCAGTCATTCGCAAATCGTTCCCATTCAAAACAAACTCGCTGATTGTTACGCTTCCAAGAGGGTGTGGGAGCCTAAAGTAGGAGCTAGCACCATTCGATGCAGATACGTCAAAACCGGCATGGGTCGAATCTCCAAAATCGCCTCGCGTCTCGTAGGTTCCGATCCCTATTCCTGTCCCAAGACTGAAGGTTGCAAAGGAAAAATTAAGAAACGCGAACGCATCTAGCTCACCGTCTGCGTTGGAATCGACAAATCCCTGCCCTGATAAGGAAATAAACGAAGGCGTTTCTGCGACCGTAATACTCCCAGTTGCAAAAGCACTCAAAAACGTCTCGTTAAATGAAAAATTTGGCTGTGTACCTGGGATCTTGGTTGTTGTGACTTGCGCGATCATCTGGTTCGCATTTGCAGCTATCGATAAAACGACTACTGCCCAGGACAGCAGTATTTTGAGGTAGACATTTTTTCTAATAGTTTTCACTGTCGGTTTCCAAAGTTGTTTGGAAACTGTTAAAGCAATTTTCACGCCATGAAATAAATGCTATTGTTGATCAATATGTTACATTTTTACGCAGGAGTATCAGAACGCCAGTGTGTAAAAAAAATCGACACTTACATAATAAAGTTAAAAGTTCGAGAGAATCACCAAATCAACACTTACTCAAAAGAAAGTTAGAACCCTTTGTTGCATTCTCCCTATGCTGCACGAACATAGGCCAATAAGATCCTTTGAAAATGCCCCGGATCGTGCGGCTTGATCATCTCGCCGGAGCGTGGCAAATAAAAATCGAACAAGCGCGACAACCAAAAACGCAATGCCGCCGAGCGAAGCATGGCGGGCCAGAGTTTTTTCTCGGCGTCAGTGATGGGACGGAGTTGCGAATACGCCTCCAGTATCGCTGCGAGCCGCTCTGAGTCTAGCTCTCCGGGCGCCGTCACACACCAGTCGTTGACCGTCACGGCCAAATCGAACATCCACGAATCGACGCCGGCAAAGTAAAAATCGATTACGCCGCCGATGTCCGCTCCGCGAAACAGCACGTTGTCGCGAAATAAATCGGCATGGATCACGCCGCGCGGTAACGCGGAAGTATCGATCGAATCTTGAAAATCTAATTCGTTTTGCAACAACGCACTTTCTTCGCCGGAAAGGAATTCCCACACCTTCGCCGCGGCGTGTTTGCGCCACGCGGGGCCGCGCGGATTATCCAGAAAGAGCGGGTAACTTTTTCCGGCAAGGTGCATGTTGGCCAGCAGTTTGCCGACCCTGGCGCAATGCATCGGCGTGGGTTTCAATACGGATGTGCCTTCCAACCGACTCA
>JANMJR010000282.1:0-2038 GCA_031371465.1 Pseudomonadota bacterium | reverse complement strand
GATCCGACGGCGAATCCGTACCTCGCCTTCTCCGCCATGATGATGGCGGGCCTGGACGGTATTCAGAACAAGATTCACCCCGGCGATCCGATCGACAAGAACCTCTACGACTTGCCGCCGGAAGAAGCGAAAAAAGTGCCAAACGTCTGTTCGTCGCTCGACATGGCGCTGGAGCATTTGGACAAAGACCGCGAGTTTCTCACCCGCGGCGGCGTGTTCTCCAACGACATGCTCGATGCCTACATCGAACTGAAAATGGAAGAAGTCACGCGCTTTCGCATGACGACGCATCCCGTTGAGTTCGATATGTACTACAGCCTGTAATCGCCGCCCCAAGCGATTGCGTTATACTAAGGCAAGCCTTCTGGCTTGCCTTTTTCATTTGTAAAATAATTTTAAATGACATAGACTTAGCGGGCATTCTTTGAGATAAACCTGATGAATCGTGTCCTGCCCTTTGCTATTGCGCTGTTGCTTGCAAGTTCCTTGCGGGCAGAGACTATTTATCGTTACCTGGACGATGGCGGTGGCGTGACGTATACGAATATTCCGTCGCAGTTACCACGCAAGGGCGTGGAAAAAATCAATGTCATGATTCCCCCCACCCCTACCGCGCCGGGTGTACCAGGCGATGTCAGGCTACCATCCGCTCCGGTGGTGAAGGTAAAACCCAGCGCGCCGATCAATTTCCCCAAAGTCGATAGCCAAACGCAACGCAAGCGCGATCAATCGCGCAAGCAAATTTTGGACGATGAGTTACAAGCTGAAGTTAATTCGCTGGAAACGGCGCGCAAAGCGCTCGCCGAGGGGGGGTCCGTGAAAATAGTCGCTACCGACAAGAATCATCAAAAGTATGTCGAGCGCTTACAGGCGCTCAAGGAAACGGTATCTCTGCACGAGAGGAACGTCGACGCGCTGAAGAAAGAAATCGCCGGGATGAAGTAGCGGCTACGCGCGGTTCGCCCGGCGTTTGCAGCCGGGATCCACTGATTATTTCCCAATCATTTTATCTGGCCTGTTTATTGCTAGGTAGAATAGCATTTGCATGATGCTAAACCCACTGTCTTGATGGCTGCGACAACGTTCGGCGGGCTTGAGTTTTTGTCCAGCGCCGTGATTCTGCTTGACCGCAATCTTGGTATTCTCTATCTGAACCCAACCGCCGAGCAATTGTTCGAAATCTCGCGCAATCATGTCGCCCATTTACCCATCGCGCAAGCACTGTTCGGCGCCGAAGCCTTGGCGGCGACGGCACGCCACGCACTGGACGTGCAAACGGGTTATCTGGAACACGAAGTCCATATCGGCGGCGGCCATCATCCAAACTTGCAGTTAAGTTGCACCATTACACCCGTGGATTTCGATACCGCGGCTTTGCTGCTGGAATTTCGCCCGTTGAGCCAGTCGCTAAAAATTGCCCGGGAAGAGCGCGTCATTCATGATCAACAATTGAATCGCCAGTTGATTCGTAATCTGGCGCACGAGATTCGCAATCCACTTGGGGGCATCAAAGGCGCCGCGCAATTGTTGGAGCGCGAGCTGGATCGCAAGGAATTGCACGAGTACACCCAGGTGATCGTCAAGGAAAGCGATCGGTTGCAAGCGTTGATGGATCGGCTGGTGGCGCCGCCGCGCTTGTTTGTGCTCGGCGAAGTCAATATCCACGAGGTGTTGGAGCGTGTACGCAGCCTGATTTTGGCCGAGTTTCCGAACGGCATTCAAATCGAGCGCGATTATGACTTAAGTTTGCCGGATCTCAGCGGCGACCGCGAGCAATTAATTCAGTCGGTTTTGAACGTGGTTCGCAACGCGGCCCAAGCACTGAACGGCGCGGGCTTGATCCAACTGCGCACCCGTATCGCGCGCCAAATGACGATTACCAAACGGCGTTTTCGTTTGGCGCTGAATATTGAAATCATCGACAACGGCCCAGGCGTCCCGGCCGAATTGAAAGACCGAATTTTTTTTCCGCTGGTATCCGGCCGCGAAGGCGGCACCGGCCTCGGGCTGATGCTGGCGCAGAATTTTGTCCACCAAC
>JANMJR010000274.1:0-4709 GCA_031371465.1 Pseudomonadota bacterium | reverse complement strand
GTCAGGTCTTCGGCTTTGCCGTCAACTTTTTCCAGCGCCTGATAAATCGGCACGGTGCCAATCGGCACCGGCGAATTGCGGATAATCCACTCGCGGGTTTCGTGGATGTGTTTGCCGGTGGAAAGATCCATCACCGTATCGCCGCCCCAACGAATCGCCCAGGTCATCTTCTCCACTTCTTCTTGGATGCTCGAGCCCAGCGCCGAGTTGCCGATATTGGCGTTGATTTTCACCAGGAAATTACGGCCGATAATCATCGGTTCCGATTCCGGATGGTTGATATTGGCCGGAATAATGGCGCGGCCGCGTGCCACTTCATCACGCACGAATTCCGGCGTCATCTGCTTCGGAATACTGGCGCCGAAATCGTGGCCGGGATGTTGTTTGTGCAACAAATCGCTGAGCAAATCCGTGCGCTGATTTTCGCGGATGGCGATATATTCCATTTCCGGCGTGACGATGCCGCGCTTGGCGTAGTGCATTTGGGAGACGTTCATGCCCGTTTTCGCGCGGCGCGGCTTGCGCTGCAGATCAAAGCGCATGGAGGTAAGCTGCGCATCGTTCAGCCGCTCGACGCCGTAGTGGGAGCTTGGCCCGGCAAGAATTTCGGTATCGCCGCGTTGTTCGATCCAGGTTTGGCGCAGCGGCGCTAACCCGGCGCGAATATCGATCGCGACGCTCGGATCGGTATACGGTCCCGACGTGTCGTAAACGTAAATCGGCGGATTTTTCTCCATGCCGAAGCTCGCCGGTGTATCGCTCTGGGAGATCTCGCGCATAGGCACGCGCACCCCAGGCAATTTGCCTTCGACGTAGACTTTACGCGATTGCGGCAATGGTTTCACCGCCGCTTCATCAACATGGGCGCTGCTGGCTAAGAATTTAGGATGGGCGTTCATTTGAAACTCCTTAAAGGCCGTAAGGAGCAAGAAATCTTGCTTCCCTACGACGGTATGATCCGTATCAGGTTCGAAGGGTTTATCTCACCGGGCAAGCCGGACCCCTAGCAACAACTGCGACCTTAGAGCAAATGCGGATTAATTTCAAGTGCTAATCGGGCTCAAGGCAGGTCGAGCGAAACATCTTGCGCATCGGGCTGCTTTTGCCACTCGATGATGCCGAGCAACGGCGCGCGAATGCGTTCTTCCAGTGCATCGATATTCGCATCAAGCTCCGCCATATGCGGATCGATTTGATTCGCGACCCAGCCCGCCAGCGTCAAACCCCGCGCCAGTATTGCCTCTTGGGTCAAGAGCGCATGATTCAAACAGCCCAGGCGCATGCCGACCACTAGGATCACCGGCAGATCCAAATCCTGCGCCAGATCGGCGGTATTGATGCTGTCGCCGAGCGGCACAATGAAACCGCCGACACCTTCCACCAACACCACGTCGGCCAAATCAGCAAGCTGATCGAAGCGCATCCGAATCACGTCCAAGTCAATATCGATGTCCTCATTCGCCGCCGCGATGTGCGGCGCGATCGGCTCCGACAATAGATAGCAATTGAGGTCTTCGCTCTGCAGCTTCACACCGCTCGCCGCGTGCAGCGCCTCAATGTCGTCGTTGCGCAAACCATCGGGCGTCATCTCCCCGCCCGCAGCAATGGGCTTCATGCCAATGGCCGCAATACCTTGCGCCTTCAGCGTATGAAGCAAGGCGCAGGTGACAAACGTTTTGCCGACGCCGGTATCGGTGCCGGTAATGAAGTAATGAGGCATGGTTGAAAATCCTAACTCAATAAACTAAGCGTCGCCGAACCAGCGCCAGTGCGGTTGCTATTTTCCATTTGTCAGCGCGAGAAGTTCCACGCTTCGCGCGGGCACAAACTTCGCTACAAAGTGATCGCGCATTTCTCCTCCCCCTTTGAAAAAGGGGGACTGAGGGGGATTTGCAGGCGGTGCTATTTCCGGCAACGCGAAGAATAACCACTGCGAAATCCCTCCTAACCTCCCTTTTCTAAAGGGAGGAACGAACTCGCACCCGTTCACGGTGATCGCTTTCTATTTAGCATGTCCGGTGACCCCTCACCGACACAAAAAATAATTAAGCGATCTCGTTCAAAATTTCCAAAGTTCGCTCGGTCAGTAACGCCGACTGTTCATCATCGATGATATAAGGAGGCATAAAGTAAACCGTTTTTCCAATCGGCCGCAGCAACAATTCGCGCTTCAATCCCGCCAGAAAAAAGCTTCGCGAAAAGTGAGGGTCGGACGTTTCCACATCGAACGCCCAAATCATACCGCGATTACGAAAATGTTTGACCTTTGGATGAACGGCAATCGGAGCAGCAAGCGTCGTCAGATTGTCGGCGCGTCGATGGTTGTTCGCAATAACGTTGTCCTGCGCGAAAATATCCAAAGTCGCCAACGCCGCACGGCACGCCAGCGCATTGCCGGTGTAGGAATGGGAATGCAAAAAACCGCGCGTCACATCATCATCATAAAAAGCTTCAAAAATAGAGTCACGCGTCATGACCACAGAAAGCGGTAAATAGCCGCCACTGAGGCCTTTCGACAAACATAAAAAGTCCGGCGTGATCGACGCTTGCTCGCAAGCAAAGAAGGTTCCCGTGCGCCCGAAGCCGACGGCGATTTCGTCGGCGATCAGATGCACCTCATACCGATCGCAAATCGCTCGCGCGAGGCGCAAATATTCGGCGTCGTATATCGCCATGCCGGTCGCACACTGGATCAGCGGCTCGATGATGAACGCGGCGATGCTGGCATGATAGCTCTCCAAATAATTTCCCAATTCAGCGGCGCAGCGCGTCGCGTATTCCAAAGCCGATTCGCCAACGTCCGCAAGCCGCGCATCGGGCGAGCGCACGGTCGTGCTCGCGCGCAGCAGCGGCCCATAGGCATCCTTGAACAAGGCCACATCGGTCACCGACAGCGCGCCCAGGGTTTCGCCGTGATAACTATTCGCCAAACTCACAAATTGCCGCTTCTCCGGCTTGCCGACATTGCGCCAATAATGAAAACTCATCTTCAGCGCGATCTCGATCGCCGAGGCGCCGTCGGACGCATAAAAGCAATGACCCAGTTGATGATTAGTCTTCGCGCTGAGCCGCTCGGAAAGTTCGATCACCGCCTCATGGGTAAAGCCCGCAAGAATCACGTGTTCCAGTGTATCGAGCTGATTTTTAATCTCAGCGTTAATGCGCGGATTAGCATGCCCAAACAAATTCACCCACCACGAACTCACGCCATCCAAATAGCGCCGCCCATCGTAGTCGTACAACCACATCCCTTCGCCGCGCTGAATCGGAATCAACGGCAACTGCTCGTGCGCCTTCATCTGCGTGCAGGGGTGCCACACGGCGTTTAGGCTGCGGCGGAGATAGTTTTCGTTCTGCATTTCAAATCGCATTAAGGTTGAATGGCGCCATTATGCGTTTCTTGGCACGGCTAAGCGACATTCCGAAATAAATCCGCATCGAGCCGGGAACCACAATTTATGCGGCTTACCAGGCATGCCATGCCAGGACCCGCTCCTGGCCTTGGTCCTGGCGAATCGATCGACTGCATCCTTCACAGTTCTGAAAACGGCTTGGGTTGTCATTGCGAGGAGCGTACTTTGCGACGAAGCAATCTTGTATTTCAAAGCTGAGAAAATTGAGATTGCTTCGCCATTTCATTCCTCGCAATGACAAAGCGGGAATCGTGCGACCAAACATAAGGCGCCAAACTTTCCAGCCTGACGGCATTAGGAATATCATAACGTCGTTATTCAACGAGCAATAATCAACATGGGCACCTATCTCAGGACGCTCGATTTGGAGGAAACGCTTGCCGCGCTCGCGGCGACGCCGCCGGCGATTCTCGCCGGCGGGACGGATTTTTATCCTGCGCGTGTTGGGCGGCCGGTGGCGGAAAACGTCGTCGACGTGACGCGCATCGTGGGTTTGCGCGGCATCACCGAAACAGCGGACGCTTGGCGAATCGGCGCGACGACGACCTGGACCGACTTATTTCGCGCTCATTTGCCGGACTATTTTCGCACCCTCAAACTTGCGGCGCACGAAGTGGGCGGCATACAAATTCAAAATGCCGGCACCATCGCCGGAAACATTTGTAATGCCTCGCCGGCAGCCGATGGCGTTCCGGCGCTGATGGCGTTGGGCGCGCAAGTCGAGCTTCGTTCGGCTCAGGCGCCACGGCAGATTCCACTCACGGATTTTATTCTTGGCAATCGCAAAACGATACGCCAGCCGAACGAATTGGTCACGGCGATCATCGTGCCCAAATGGGGGGCGGAATCGAGATCGACGTTTTTGAAATTGGGCTCACGTAAATATTTGCTGATCTCAATCGTCATGGTCGCCGCTTGCATCGAAACAAATGCGGCGAGCGTGATTACTAAGGCCGCCATTTGCGTCGGCGCGTGCTCACCCGTCGCGCTGCGGTTGTCGGCGCTGGAAGCGAAATTGATCGGCTTGCAGTTAACGCCAGCAATCGCGGAACGAGTCGAAGCCCGTGATCTAAACAGCCTCTCACCGATTGCCGATGTTCGCTCTTCGGCCGACTACCGCATAGACGCGGCGCTTACCTTGGTCAAGCGCGCCTTGATCGAACTTGCGAATGAATAAGCCTTATCAGCCCGAGGTTGCGAACGCGCTTGAACATTCGATTTCGTTTCGCTTGAATGGTCGCGAACAAACCGTGATCGCCGAACCTGTCGCACGCCTCGCCGACGTGTTGCGCGACC
>JANMJR010000267.1:0-9268 GCA_031371465.1 Pseudomonadota bacterium | reverse complement strand
AACGGATCGATGACCAAGGCCAGACCGGGGAAAGTGTTATACGGCGTTGGTAAGGAGGCGGAGTAGCAGTGAGCTATGGTATCCACCGCCCGCAGCACAACATCAGATTGAAACGTAACAGCAGATGACCGCTATTGGCCGCCATTGCATGTCCGTATGCGCGCGCTCTTACACCTTCTGTCAGATCGAATTCAAGCTTTAACACTAACCTGACCTTTCTATTTAATCGCGCGAGTTGCTACCGTCACGTGGAAAAAGGCACGAGAAATTCCGCGCGCGATTGAGCTGTCGAACGGAAAGTGGTTGGCTTGTCGATTATTCCGATGGAGCCGTGCGCCGGACCCGACGCTTTTTGCCGAGTGCTTGGAGCGAAATGAATTCAGCTTAGTTTCGCGGCGCCTGAAAGCAGTTATTGTTGACTTCGTAGGATACCGAAAGATCTTCGCCGTTCGGTAGGTTGAGGTAGCGAATCCCAATGTATTCATTGCGGAAGCGCCAGTAAATCGCCATCGAGTTTTTTTCGCCATTGCTCAGCACGTTTGTTCCGGCATCGACCTTGATCGGCTGGCCGTATTGGCGCACATAGTTCTGCGTGACAACAATAAAATTTTTCACCGATCCTTTCAGCGACTGCTCGAATGTGACCAGTTTGTCGTTACAAAAATAAAACTTGAATAAACGATTAGTTTCTTTCTTGACCCCGTCGAAAGCGAGCGTCACATCAGGGCCCGCGTCTTCAATAGTGTCGAAATTCCAATCGGCTAACATCTCCTTGATCTGAGCGCGTGTCGACCCGCTCTTGAATTGGTCGATTTCAAATGCGTGCCCGATGTGGCAAATCCACAAGAAGGAAAAAAGTAGGAGGCGGATGCGCGACATTTTGGTGGCTCTGGCAATGATAAGTTATTGTGATTGTTGAAAATATAGTATCTGACCCGGTTTTGGCAAGTGGGCAAAGGGCGGCGATGTTAGAATTCGGTTGAGCATCCCCTTTGTATTTTCGCACATGCCTGCACCGAACTTCATACATTTACGCCTGCACAGCGAGTATTCCGTTGTCGATGGAATCGTGCGGTTGGAAGAAGTGCTGGCCCGGGCCAAGGCCGATCACATGCCCGCCTTGGCGCTGACGGATCTTAACAATCTATTCGGCGCGATCAAATTCTACCGCGCCGCGCGCGGTCAGGGTGTCAAACCTATTCTCGGTTGCGACGTTTGGATTACCAATAGCGAAAATCGCGAGCAGCCGAATCGCCTATTGTTATTGTGTAAAAACGCCACAGGCTATCGTTCCTTGTGCGAGTTATTGTCGCGTGCCTTTCGCACCAATCAGTATCGTGGCCGCGCCGAATTGCAACAGTCCTGGTTCGAAGGTTGTGGCGATGGCCTGATCGCTTTATCCGGTGCGGCTCTTGGCGATATCGGCAAGGCGTTGCTGCAAGATAATCTGCGCGTTGCCGAACAATGTTTGCAGCGCTGGCAGGCGCTTTTTCCCAGCTCGTTCTACATTGAGTTGCAACGCGCCGGTCACGCGCAACAAGAGAACTACATTCGCAAAGCGTTAACGCTGGCGTCGACACAGGGCGTTCCCGTCGTCGCGACCCATCCGGTTCAGTTTATCGATCAAGATAGTTTTCGCGCGCATGAAGCACGCGTGTGCGTATCCGAAGGCTATACGCTGGGCGATCCGCGCCGCAAGCGCGAGTTCACTCCGGAACAATATTTCAAAACTCAGGAACAGATGGCGGCATTGTTTGCCGATGTCCCCGCGGCGCTGGCGAACACGGTTGAAATCGCGAAACGCTGCAACGCCGAGTTGGAACTCGGCAAGAATCGACTCCCCGATTACCCGACGCCGGATGGGCTGGGGCTGAACGATTTTCTCAAACAAGAAAGCCAAGCCCGCCTTGCCGTGCGCATGGCGCAACTTTTCCCCGAGCCGGCCGAGCGCGATTCGCGCATGGCGGAATACCGCGCGCGACTTGAATTTGAGCTCAACACGATTATCCAGATGGGCTTCGCCGGTTATTTTTTGATTGTCGCCGACTTTATCAACTGGGCGAAAAACAATGGCGTACCCGTTGGCCCAGGCCGGGGATCTGGCGCGGGATCGCTGGTCGCCTATTGTTTGGGCATCACGGATTTGGATCCGCTGCGTTACGGTTTGCTGTTCGAGCGATTTTTGAATCCCGAGCGCGTTTCCATGCCCGACTTCGATATCGATTTTTGTCAGGATGGGCGCGATCGCGTAATCGATTACGTGCGCAAAAAATATGGCGAAGACAGCGTGTCGCAGATCGCCACGTTCGGCACCATGGCCGCAAAAGCCGCGGTGCGCGATGTCGGCCGCGTACTCGATCTGGGCTACAATTTTTGCGATGGCGTGGCGAAACTCATTCCGTTCCAGCCGGGCAAACTGATCACTTTGCAAATGGCGCGCGAGATGGAGCCGATGTTGGCCGAGCGCGAGAAAAAAGAAGAAGAAGTCGCGGAATTGTTGGAGTTAGCCGAACGAGTCGAAGGCTTAACGCGCAACGTCGGCATGCACGCCGGTGGCGTGCTGATTGCGCCCGGTAAGCTCACGGATTTTTGTCCGCTGTATTGCGGCGAAGGCGGCGAAGCGGTCATCAGCCAGTTCGACAAAGACGATGTCGAAGCGATCGGCCTGGTCAAATTCGACTTTCTCGGACTGACCACTTTGACCATTCTCGATCGCGCGGTGAAATATCTGCACGGTGAAGGCGGCAGTCCGGTGTTCGATGCGGCGTTCGATCTGAATCTTATTCCGCTCGACGACAAGCCGAGTTACGACATTCTGAAATCGGGCAACACCTCGGCCGTGTTCCAATTGGAAAGTCGCGGCATGCGCGACATGTTGCTCAAGGCCAAGCCCGATCGTTTTGAAGACATTATCGCCCTGGTCGCGCTGTATCGTCCGGGTCCGATGGATCTCATTCCGGATTTTTGCGAACGCAAACACGGCCGTCAGCGCATCGATTATCCGGATCCGCGCGTCGAAGGGATCCTCGCCGAGACTTACGGCATCATGGTGTATCAAGAGCAAGTGATGCAGATGGCGCAGATTATCGGCGGTTATTCGCTCGGCGGCGCGGACCTGTTACGTCGCGCGATGGGTAAGAAAAAGCCGGAAGAAATGGCGCAGCATCGAACGCTGTTTCAGGATGGCGCGAAGAAGAACGGCTTGAGTGAAACCAAGGCCGACGAAGTGTTCGACTTGATGGAAAAATTTGCTGGCTACGGATTCAACAAATCCCACGCCGCCGCCTATGCGCTGCTCGCCTACCAAACCGCCTATCTGAAAGCGCACTATCCGGCGGCATTCATGGCCGCGAACTTGAGCGCCGCCATGGACGACACCGACAAGGTGCAAGCGCTTTACGAAGATGCCGTCGCCAACAAATTGCAGATGTTGCCGCCGGATATCAATCTGGGAGGCTATCGCTTCGTTCCCACCAGCGACAGGGCGATTCGCTATGGCCTGGGCGCGATCAAGGGCACCGGCGAGTCTGCGATTTTGGCGATCGTGAAGGAACGGCAACACGCGGGGTTCTATCGCGATTTGTTTGATTTTTGCAATCGTGTCGATAAGCGCGTCGTCAATCGTCGCGCCATGGAATCGCTGATTCGTGGGGGCGCGTTCGATAGTCTCAACGAAGATCGCGCGCAACTATTCGCCACCCTCGGTATGGCGCTTGAAAATGCGCAACAGTTGAGTCGCAACGAAATGCAATCGAGCTTGTTCGGCGACGCTAACAGCGGCACGGCGTTACAGGCGTTGCAACATGCCAATGTCCCGCGCTGGAGCGACGGTGAGCTATTGCAACACGAAAAAGCCGCGATCGGATTTTATTTAAGCGGCCATCCGTTTGATCAATATCGCAACGAACTGGCGACCCTGGTGCGTCGCTCATTGGCGGAAATCAAGGCGCAACAGGAACCGGTATTGCTTGCCGGCATCGTCTACGGCGTTCGCGTTCAGCAGACGCGGCGCGGCCGCATGTCGATCGTTACGCTGGATGATGGTTCCGCAAAAATCGAAGTGGTCGTGTTCAACGAGATCTGGGAAAGCCATCGCCACTTGGTCAAGGAAGATCAATTGCTATTCGTCCAAGGTCGCGCCAGCGAAGACCCATTCTCCGGCGGCATGCGCGTTACCGCCGAGCAACTGTTCGATCTCGCCAAAGCGCGCGACCAATATGCCCGCGAGTTGAAATTATCCTTCAACGGCCAAGCCGACGCCGCGCGCCTCGCACAAATGATTAAACCGCACATGCCGGGAAGCTGCGCCGTGCGCATCGCCTATCGCAACCACGATGCGTTGTGTGAAATGGAAATCGGCTCGGCGAAAATCAGCGATGCCTTGCTCGCATCGCTAACCCAATGGCTCAGCGCCGACAATGTACAGGTTCGCTATTGATGGCTGACATCAAGATCATTTCTCAACAATTGCTAGATAGCGTCAGCGCCGCCGCACAATCGTCCTCGCGAAAACGCAAGAAATTCAACTTTTATCAACATGACAATGACATTTGTCACCGCCTACTCAATACGCTGGAGCCCGACAGCTATATTCCGCCCCATTGCCATCGCGACGAATCGAAGGGTGAAAGTATCGTCATTCTGCGCGGAAAAGTCGGCGTGTTGATTTTTGCTGACGCTGGCGCGTTAAATCAGCGAATCGTGATGCAGCCGGAAAGCGAGATCTTGGGGGGTGGATATTCCGCCTGGCGTGGTTCACAGTCTGATTGCATTGACAACGAACTCGGTATTTTTTGAATCGAAGGCCGCGCTTTACGTCGTGCTGACGCAAAACGAACGAGTTAACTGGGCGCCGCCCGCGGGCGCAGATGCAGCGCGTGAATACTTAACGTGGATGAAAAGCCTGTTCCTCGTTAATTAGGAAAGTAATTAAACCACCCATGATCATCGTAGTAATGGGAACAACAGGCGTCGGCAAAACCACCGTGGGGAAACTGCTTGCCGCGCGTTGCGATATGACCTTTTACGACGCAGACGACCACCATCCCGGAGCCAACGTTGCGAAGATGCGTGCCGGAATTCCCTTACAGGACAGCGATCGCTGGCCCTGGCTCGATCGTCTCAATGCATTGCTGCGCGAGGCGCAGGCGCGACAGCAAAACGTCGTGCTTGCCTGTTCCGCGCTCAAACAAAGCTATCGTGATCGACTCAGTGTGGGCTGCGACGATGTGCGCTATGTCTTGCTCACCGGAGCGAACGACCTGATCCGCGAAAGGTTAGCCGCCCGCAAGGGACACTACATGAATCCCGCGCTACTGAATTCGCAGCTTGCAACGCTGGAGACGCCCGCCGAGTGCATGGTGCTGGACGTTGCGGATACTGCGGAAGCATTGGCGGAGCGAATTGGGGCGGCAATGTAATAAACCCGGCTTAAAGCGTCGACAATTCATGCCGCTCTGATTGTCGGCGGATCCAATGTGAATTACGCGCGTTGATGGGTTCCGCCGGAAAACCGTTCTTTGTTAGCCTACACAATGGGTCGACTTAGGTTTGACCGCTTTCCGGGTATTCGCTATATTCGGGTGAGAAACAACGTTTTATTACCTTTGATCACCTAATGTATGCAGCGAATCCCCGCAACGACAGTTGAGCGATGCACAACGTTCCGGCCGAAAAATTGTCGTGTCCTCCATCTTAATCCGGCTTTCGTCGGCGGAGCACTAATATAACGCGTGTACCGAAGCAGGGCAAATCAACTCGACCCGTTGGGCGTCGACGGCTTGGCGGGCTGCTTTTATTCAGTGTCGCTTTGATATTTGTCACATTCTTGCTGTCGCGTTGGTTTTTTGGTCCGCGCCTGCAAGAGGTATATTCGAGCAGCATACAAACCCAGCTCGCCTGGTACGAACCGAGATATCCTGGCCTGCGACCGCTTTGGTTGCTAGCGAAATGGCCAATGATTCCGGTTGATATGGGTGAGCGTTCCTTGCTCCTGCCACCGGGCACTAAAGACAGATATGATCCGACCCAAACTTTTGCGGTGGGCCTGGTTGATCTCAAACTGCAGCCCTTTCTTGCATCGGCCAAGGATGGCGACACAATCATGTTGCCGCCGGGGCGCTATACGGACTGTGCGGTTATTTCAAAACGCAGTTTAACTCTTAAGGCAATACAACCCGGAACCGCGCAATTTGATGGCGGCGCCTGCGAGGGTAAAGCGGCCTTGGTGGTGCGTGGCGAGCGTATGACCGTTGATGGGTTGGTATTCAAGAATATCCGTGTGGCCGACGGCAACGGCGCGGGCATTCGCCATGAGCGTGGCGTTGTTTTCGTGCGCAACTCAATTTTTTACAATAACGAGACGGCAATCATGACAGCAGCGCGACCGGGCATGCAGTTGCTGATCGACAAGTCGTTATTTGTTCGATTGGGCCGCTGTGATGGCGTGCTGCAATGCGCGCACAGTATCTACATAAGCAACATTGATAAAGTCCGGGTGACGAATTCGGTGTTCCGGCTCGCGGCCGGGGGGCACTTTATCAAGAGTCGCGCTCGAATAGCGGAAATTATTGGCAATCAACTCGATGACACGGATGGCGTTGCCTCGCAACTTATCGATCTTCCCAACGGTGCGGCAGGAAATATTAGCAATAATGTGATGACCAAAGGCGAGGGTGGTTACAGTCGGCGGAGTTTCATTCGCGTGGCCGGAGAAAAACGGATCAACGATAGCAGCGACCTGAATGTATTTGACAATCAACTGATTAGTAACGTACCGCTAACGGTATTTCTGTGGAATGACAGTCAAGATGCCATCGTATTAGGAAAGAACCCGCAGCAAGGCTGGATTATCGATAGCTGGGGGAAGACCCGCACTGCGCCATTTTCCCCCTAAATGCCCGAAGAGGCGCATGGATACCGGGTAGCCTGAGGCTAGCCACTGGCCTAGGGCCATTGGTTCTCGAACCATGCCTTGCCATCAAGGGATGACCGCCAAGCTAGAAACGCGGCCTGGCAGGATGGAATCGTCAATCCGTGGACTTGAACAACCGATAAATCGTATCGCTAGAAAATCCGCGACCTTGGAGAAAGCGCATTTGTTTTGCTTTTTCGGCCGAGCTTGCAGGCGGCGATGGGAATTTTTTCTGCCAGACGGCGCGCGCGGATTCGAATTCTTGTTCGCGCGATGCGATCGTGAGAAGTGTAATGCTTTCGGCGTCGACACCCTTTGACTTAAGTTCGTGCGCAATTTTCAGGTGGCCAAAGCGTTTCTGTTTCGCCGCGATGAAGTGTTCGGCGAAGCGCTGGTCGGAGACTAACCCCGATCGCGCCAGGTCGTCGATCAGGGTTTCGAGATTGTCGTGTTCCTCGGCATAGCGCGATAACTTTTGCGCGAGCTCGACGCGTGTATGTTCGCGCCGCCCGAGCAGGCGCAGCGCGCGTTCGCGCAGATCACTTTTCTTTGGCGTCTCCATTGGCCTTCGCGGCGGCTCCTGCGACGCCGACGGTAGCGCGAATTTTGGCTTCAATCTCTTTTGCGATTGCCGGATTCTCTTTCAGATATTCACGGGAGTTATCTTTGCCTTGGCCGATTTTGTCACCGTTGTAGGCGTACCATGCGCCGGACTTATCGACGATGTTGTGCAGCACGCCGAGCTCGATGATCTCGCCCTCGCGCGAGAGCCCTTCGCCGTAAAGAATGTCAAACAGCGCCTCGCGGAACGGCGGCGCGACTTTATTTTTGACGACTTTGACGCGGGTTTCCGAGCCGATGACTTCTTCGCCTTTTTTAATCGCGCCGATGCGGCGGATGTCTAAGCGCACCGAGGCGTAAAACTTCAACGCGTTACCGCCGGTGGTGGTTTCCGGATTGCCGAACATCACGCCGATTTTCATGCGAATCTGGTTGATAAAAATCACCAACGTGTTGGAGCGTTTGATGTTCGCTGTCAGCTTGCGCAGCGCTTGCGACATCAGGCGCGCATGCAGACCCATGTGGGAATCGCCCATCTCGCCTTCGATTTCCGCCTTAGGCGTGAGGGCGGCGACCGAGTCGATTACCACAATGTCCACCGAACCGGAGCGCACCAACATGTCGGCAATTTCCAGCGCTTGTTCGCCGGTGTCCGGTTGCGATATCAAGAGTTCGGAGACATCGACGCCGAGCTTTTGCGCGTATTGCGGATCGAGCGCGTGTTCCGCGTCGATGAATGCGGCGACACCGCCCATTTTTTGCATTTCGGCGATGACCTGCAAGGTCAATGTGGTTTTGCCGGACGATTCCGGACCGTAAATTTCCACCACGCGGCCGCGCGGCAAGCCGCCCACGCCCAGGGCGATGTCCAGGCCTAGCGAACCGGTGGATACCACGTCGATATCTTTCACCACATCGTGGTCGCCCAGCTTCATCACTGAGCCTTTACCGAATTGCTTTTCTATTTGCGAGAGTGCTGCAGCGAGCGCTTTGCTTTTGTTGTCATCCATTGTGATTCCTTACGGTGCGTAACTTGGGAAAATTCAAGCCTGTAATTATCGCATAGCGAACGAGGCTGCGTATGCTGGTAATTTTTGTCGTTCGTGTGCTAAACGAGCCGCGACCCTCATGGCCTTAGGCCGCCGCGTCCCCGCCCCTTCTCCCCGAGGGGGAAGGGAGAATATCCCCTCTCCCCGTGCTGATCGTGCCGCCCATTTTTAGCTGGACACGGGACGGAGTTTCCGGTAATTATGTTTTCATGCGGGTTGCGAGCGGAGACTTTTCTGAAGAGATACTTGCGCGAATTCGTGCGCGGGTCAAAGCTGCTGTGGTGTGCGCGCCGCTGGGGCATCGAAGTGCTGCATCGCACCTTGAAGAGTGGCTGCCGTATTGAGCAGCGGCAACGGGGACAAGCGAATCGGATCGAGGCCAGTCTGGCCATCGACCTCGTGGTGGCTTGGCGCCTCTACTGTCTGAGCAAGCTCGGCCGTGAAGTTGCGCAGGCCCCGTGTACGGTGTATTTCGAGGAGGCTGAGTGAAAAGCGCTGAAGGTGTTCACCCCCACCAACCCGGTCTGCGGCCCAGCCGCCGACCTTGCGTAACGCCCTGGGTCGCGTGGCCACGCGCGGCGGCTTCCTCGGGCGCAACCGCGATGGCGAGCCCGGAACACAAACTCTGTGGATCGGCTTGCAGGGCTTGGATGACATCGTCACCATGTGGCGCGCAATGACTGATGCGACACAAAAGGCCGTGTCCGGCAGAATGGATTCTGGGTAAACATGAGCTCCCCCTGGG
>JANMJR010000255.1:0-5232 GCA_031371465.1 Pseudomonadota bacterium | reverse complement strand
AGCCACGATCTCATAGAAAAAGGTTTAGGTTATTTTTGGCAAACGTGCTGAGAGCCAGTATTGGCGAGGAGTTTTAGGCATCTGTGGTTGCAAGCCAATGGCCCGAGGCCACCCGGTATTCGGCGGCTGGCCTAAGACCATGCGCTGTTCCGAGCATCGACTTATGCGCCCTGCAGCATCTTAAGCGTTGCAATACCGGCGAATGTCGCGGCCAGCGAACCGATTAAGTGACTTGCCGTGTGCGCGAGTGCCCAGCCATATTCGCCGCGATTCAACAATCCCACCGCCTCCGCCGAAAAGGTCGAGAACGTCGTCAGCGCGCCGAGAAATCCGGTAACGCAAAACAAGCGCACTTCCGGCGGCAAGCCGTTGCGTGTCGAAAAATATTGCATCGCCATGCCGATCAAAAAACCGCCCGCCAGATTGGCGATCAGCGTGCCCGCAGGCAAGCCGGGCGTGGCGGCGTTAAACCCGTTCGCCAGCCACCAGCGCAACCACGCGCCGAGCGTCGCACCAATGCCAACCGCAACAAAACCCGGCCAGAACATCAGTCGCGCCCGATCAACGCCCGCAATTCCTCGGGCAGCAGCTCGGATTTTCCGCGCTGATAGTCGATCCACACGATGGTGGAATCACCGTCGGCGTACAACACCGCCGGATTATTGGCATCGACAATTTCCTGATACATCGGAATGCTGGAACGTCCTAGCGATCTGACATAGCTGCGAACTTCAACCGTCGCCGGATAGACTATGGGAATACGAAAATTACACGCAACCGCCACCAAGATCGGCCCATGGCCGACATTGCCCGAAGGTGCGCCGATGGTCTCGAACCAGGAAATACGCGCCTGCTCAAGGTAGCGAAAATAATTGGCGTTATTCACGTGGCCGAAAATATCCATGTCGCCCCAACGGACTTGCAATTGAATAGTGTGAATTAACTTTCTCGCCACCGCTTGTGGTGGCTGTTTGTTCGGCATGTCGGCGACTTTAACGTTGACAGCTTGCATTATAATCGCTTGTCTTATTTGCAGTCCCACTACAGGAGCAATAATTGGCTGAACGCGAAGCGATGGAATTTGACGTGGTAATCGTCGGCGCCGGCCCAGCGGGACTCGCCGCCGCCATTCGATTAAAACAACTCGCCGCAGAAAACAAACGCGAGGTCAGCGTCTGCATCGTCGAAAAAGGCTCCGAAGTCGGGGCGCACATTTTGTCCGGCGCGGTGATGGATCCGCGCGCCATGAACGAACTCTTGCCCGACTGGGAAGAAAAAGGCGCGCCGCTCAACACCCCGGTCAGCGAAGATCAATTTTTATTTCTGTCGGCGACCAGCGCGCACAAAGTGCCGACCTGGCTGCTGCCGAAATGCTTTCACAATCACGGCAACTACGTCATCAGCCTGGCCAACGTCTGCCGTTGGCTCGGCCAACAAGCCGAAGCGCTCGGCGTCGACATCTATCCGGGCTTCGCCGCAGCGGAAGTGTTGTATCACGACGATGGCCGCGTCAAAGGCGTCGCCACCGGGGACATGGGCATCGGCAAGGACGGCCAGCCTGGCGACAACTATCAACCGGGCATGGAGTTGCGCGCCACATACACCTTCTTCGCCGAAGGTTGCCGCGGCCATTTGGGCAAACAACTCGAACAAAAATTTAATCTGCGCGCCGGTAAAGACCCACAGGTTTATGGCATCGGCTTGAAAGAATTGTGGGACATTAAACCGGAAATGCATCAGCCGGGTTTGGTCATTCATTCTGGCGGCTGGCCACTCGACAATTCAACCTACGGCGGATCGTTTCTCTATCACTTGGAGAACAATCAAGTCGCGGTCGGCTTTGTCGTTGGCTTAGCTTACAGCAATCCGTATCTTAGCCCGTTCGAAGAATTTCAACGCTACAAAACTCATCCGAACATTCGCCAATTTTTCGAAGGCGGCAAGCGCGTCGCCTACGGCGCCCGCGCCATCACGGCAGGCGGTCTGCAATCATTGCCTAAGCTCACGTTTCCCGGCGGCTGCTTAATTGGCGATGACGCCGGATTCTTAAACGTGTCACGCATCAAGGGCAGTCACGCGGCGATGAAGTCCGGCATGCTTGCCGCGGAGAGTGCATTTTCGGCCCTCGGCAACGAAGCATCGCCAACCGAATTGACGGGCTATCCACGCGCCTTCGAGTCAAGCTGGCTGCACGACGAACTGCATCGCGCGCGCAACTTCAAACCCTGGATGAGTAAACATCTTTACATCGGCAGCCCGATGGTGTGGGTTGATCAAACGCTGCTGGGTGGCAAAGCGCCGTGGACATTGCGTCATCGGCACGCCGACCACGAAACCTTGACGAAAAAATCCGACGCGCAGCCTATCGTCTATCCGAAACCCGATGGCGTGTTGAGCTTCGATCGATTGTCGTCGGTATTTGTTTCGAACACCAACCACGAAGAAAATCAGCCAGCGCATTTGACATTGAAAAACGACCGCGTGCCGGTGCAAACTAATCTCGCGCTCTATGACGGCCCCGAGCAACGCTACTGCCCGGCGGGCGTATACGAATTTGTTGCGAGCGACGCCAGCAAGCGACTACAAATCAATGCGCAAAACTGCGTACACTGCAAAACCTGCGACATCAAAGACCCGACGCAAAATATCGTTTGGGTTACGCCCGAGGGTGGCGGGGGGCCGAATTATCCGAACATGTGATGTGTCGTTCCCGCGAAGGCGGGAACCCATAGTGCGTATCCAAAACCCAATTCGGCTACGTTGCGATGCCGCTATTTCAGAACACAAACAATGCGCGCATAATAGTCAAAACAAGCGCGACAAATACGTCGTAGGCTGAAAAAAGTTAGGAGGCAGATCCCATGAAAAGCGTAAAGCAATTGTTGGCCAACAAGCCTAACCTGTTATGGTTCATCCCGCCGGACGCGACTACTTTCGACGGCATCAAAATGCTCGCGGAAAAAAGCGTCGGCGCCTTGCCGGTCATGAAAGATGGCAAGCTAGTCGGCATGTTTTCCGAACGGGATTACGCGCGCAAGGTGGCGCTCAAAGGTAAGTCCTCCCTCGATACAGCGGTCAGCGAAGTGATGACAACGGAAGTCGTGTGTGTAAAACTCGATCAAACTAACGAAGACTGCATGGCGCTGATGACGGACAAACGAATTCGTCATCTCCCTGTGCTCGACAACGAACAAGTCGTCGGCGTCATTTCCATCGGCGATTTGGTGAAAGACATTATTTCCGAACAGAAATTCGTCATCGAACAACTCGAACACTACATTATGAGTTAGCCGGGACCCGCATGGCCCGAGGCCAGTCCCTGGATACGCGCTCCCAGCCAACCCATGCCCGAACGCCGCACGGCGATTGCCAGTTAAGGCAATCGCCGTGCGCAAGGTCAGATCGGATTAAACAAAATTATCGCGCCACGCTTTAGCCCGCGCCTCACCGAACATCTCAAAAGCTACGACGCCGGCAAATTCAGCGCCGACCTCGCCGCCGGCGTAACGGTCGGCGTCGTCGCGCTGCCATTAGCAATGGCCTTTGCCATCGCCTCCGGCCTTAAACCCGAAGCGGGCATTTTCACCGCGATTGTCGCGGGATTGCTCATCTCGGCACTAGGCGGATCGTCTGTTCAGATCGGCGGTCCGGCCGGCGCGTTCATCGTTATTATTTACGGCATCGTCGAGCGTTACGGTGTGGCTAATCTCTTGCTTGCCACCATGTTTGCGGGCGTAATTTTATTCGCGATGGGACTGTTCCGTATAGGCAACCTGGTGCGTTTTGTGCCGGTGTCGATCGTGATCGGTTTTACCAACGGCATCGCGATTCTGATTGCATTGTCGCAGGTAAAAGAATTCTTTGGTCTCAAGATCGAGAGCATGCCGGCGGATTTTTTTCACAAGATCGATACCATCGCGCAGACGGCGAACACCGCCCACCTACCCACCCTGGCACTGAGTCTGATTTCGCTTGCGATCATTGTTTTTTGGCCAAAAACCTATGCGGCCGCCGATTCAAAAATCTATCGCATTCTGTCGCGACTACCTGGCACCATCGTCGCGCTGATCGTCGCAACGGGCGCCGTCACGTTATTTCATCTCGACGTCGAAACCATCGGCTCACGCTTTGGTGGCATCCCCCAAGGCCTGCCTCGCCTGGCCTTGCCGGAATTCAGTTGGGGACAGGTGCGCTACTTGTTTGCGCCGGCCCTCACCATCGCCCTGCTTGGCGCGATCGAGTCCTTGCTGTGCGCACGCGTCGCCGATTCCATGACCGAGGAGCGCCACGATCCGAACCAAGAGTTAATGGCGCAAGGTATCGCGAATGTTGCCGCGCCCCTATTCGGCGGTTTTTGTGCGACCGGTACAATTGCCCGCACGGTGACGAACATTCGTGCCGGCGCGCGTACCCCCGTCGCCGGAATAATCCACGCCGCGACCTTGCTCCTCATCATCTTAGTCGCCGCGCCACTCGCGCAAAACATCCCCTTAGCCGCCCTCGCAGCGATCCTCATGTTCGTCGCGTACAACATGGGCGAATGGCACGAATTCATTCGTCTCAGACGATTCTCCAACAACTATCGCGTGATCTTGTTAGCAACCTTTGTCCTCACCGTCGTTATCGACCTGACCGTGGCCGTCGAGGTGGGCCTAGTCTTGGCCTGCCTACTTTTCATCGGCCGCGTTTCAAGCCTAACCCGCATCGAGCCTCTAAGCGAAACAGAAGCCAAGCTGGAAGGCATCGATCTTAGCCAAGTGGAAGTATTTCGGGTTTATGGCGCTTTATTCTTCGGCGCCGTGAGCAAAATGGAAGGCTTGCTCGACCCAAAACGGGAAATAAAAAAATGGATGATTCTGGATATGTCGGGTGTTTTGAATATCGATACCACCGGGCTCGAAGCCATTGAAAGCCTGCACACCCTGCTTAAAAAGCGTGATTCGCAGTTAATACTTTCTGGGTTGCCGGAGCAATCCATCTCGTTGATTCGGCGATCCGGTTTTCAAGAGACCGTTGGATTGGAAAATATCGTTGCGGACATGACCCAGGCACGCAAGCGAACACAGTCAATCAGACTGAATGGGAAATAACCTACGGCCGGAGCCACCTTTGGCCATACGGCTCCCCCATATCGTAGCCGTCATTCCTTCACCACAATGGTCCCAGTCATGTCCTCGTGCCCGCTGCCGCAAAACACATCGCAGAAAAATGTGAACGCGCCAATCTTGTCAG
>JANMJR010000174.1:0-2410 GCA_031371465.1 Pseudomonadota bacterium | reverse complement strand
CGGCATCGAAATTGCGCAGCGTCTCACGCGGTGGCGCGACGAAACCGATAGCAATCAAGTGCGCTGGGCCGAGCTGTATTCGCAATCGGTGCAACTCAACGCGGCGCCGCTCGAGATCGGTGAAATCTTCCGGCGCCAATTAGCGAGCTATCCGAAGGCATGGATTTTTACCTCAGCAACCTTGGCGGTGCGTAATGATTTTCGTCACTACCAAAATGAAATGGGGCTGAACGACGCGGTGACCCATGCCTGGGGCAGCCCGTTTAGTTTCGAGGAACAGGCGCTGCTCTACGTGCCGCCGGACATGCCGGAGCCCAATTCATCGGACTATACCGAAGCCGTCGTGCGCGCGGCGCTGCCAGTGGTGAAAGCCGCGGGCGGCTGTTCGTTTTTGTTGTTCACCAGTCTGCGGGCAATGAACGAAGCGCGCGATCGTTTACAGCAATTATTCGCAGAGCAGAATCTCACCTATCCGGTGCTGGTGCAGGGCGATAAACCGAAAGCGGAATTGCTGTCGCGCTTTCGCGAGTTGGGCAACGCCGTGCTGATCGGCAGCCACAGTTTTTGGGAGGGCGTCGATGTCAAAGGCGAAGCTTTGTCCGTCGTTGTCATCGATCGCTTGCCATTTTCGCCACCGGACGATCCGGTCGTGGCGGCGCGTATCGAAACGCTGAACAAACAAGGCCGCAGTGCATTTATGGAGTATCAATTACCCGAGGCGATTATTACCTTGAAACAAGGCGCGGGGCGTTTGATTCGCGACGAAACTGATCGCGGCGTGTTGATGATTTGCGATCCGCGATTGATTTCGAAAGGCTATGGGAAGCGTATTTGGCAAAGTTTACCGCCGATGAAGCGCACTCGGGACATTACGGAAGTTGAGCAGTTTTTATTCTCTCGGATGCCTAGCGCCGAAGCCGTCTGAGCGGCGGCGTATATGTAGAAGCGTAGATTTGATCTGCCAGACGGTGCAGGCGCGCAGGATACGAAGCGGCAATTTTTGGCCTTGGAGCCGACTATCGCAGTGCACAACGTGCCGTCAAGTCGTGGCGACCCCAGAAATTAACGAATTTAAGAGGCCGCCCCCTTTTGCGGCGGAGTAATTTACTAATTGGCCAAACAATGCTTTATCCATTACGATAGCTCCTTCACCAATTGCTTTAATATCACTTTCTCTTTTGGAGTGAGGTCTCTTCGCGCTTTTCGGATAAATCAAGAGCAGGAAAATACGATCGTGATCGTTCTGCCGGTAACAGATAACCCGCGCACCACCGCGCTTACCGCGACTCGGCAAAGCGTGGCGCAACTATCGCAACCCGCCCGTACCGGTTAGTTGCCGTTCGCGATAACGCGAAGAAATCGGCGCACGCCACACCACGGGGACGGCGGCGTTATACAATTTGATCTACAAAACGATCCGGTGACTTCCGTAGACTAATTGCGCGACCAACAGGAGATGCGACCATGTATAGCTATGATGTCGTCGAGTGGGGCAAACCATTGCAGCGGCGCGAGCGTGAGACACCCACGCCAAGCGGAACCCAGGTTCTGCTTAAACTGAAGTATTCCGGTGTCTGTCACAGCGACGTGCACATCCGCGACGGTTATTTCGAGCTGGGCGGCGGTAAACGTTTTCAAATGAGTGACCGCGGCATGAATCTGCCGGTGACCCTAGGCCATGAACCCTTTGGAACGGTAATCGCCGCCGGCCCCGAGGCAGGCGAGGTACCGATCGGCCAAGACCGCTTGGTTTGCCCTTGGATCGGTTGCGGCGAGTGCGTGCGCTGCCACGAGGGACAAGATAACCACTGCATGAAGCAGCGCTACGTCGGCATCCAATTGCCTGGCGCCTACGCTGATCATCTGCTGATTCCCCATCCGCGCTATCTGGTCGACGCCAGCGGCATCGATCCGGCTTGGGCGGCGACGTTATCCTGTTCCGGATTGACGACTTACTCCGCGGTACGACAATTGGCGCCCATTCCACGCGACGAATGGGTTGCGGTCATGGGCGCCGGTGGGCTGGGCCTGGCCGCGATCGGCGTGCTGCGCGCCCTGGGCCACGAACGCATCATCGCGGTCGACATCGACCCGGCGAAGTTCGACGCCGCGCGCGCCGCAGGGGCCGCCGCAACCGTGAACGGGCGCGACGCCCAGGCAGCGGAGCAAATCCGCACGATTGCCGGCGGGCCGATCTATGGCGCTGTCGATTTGGTTGCGTCAAGCGATACGGCGAATCTGTCACTGGCAGTGCTACGCAAGGGAGGCAAGTTAATCGTAGTCGGGCTGTATGGTGGGGAAATTCCGGTATCGCTGGTCGTATTGGTGCAGCGCGCGCTCATGCTGCAAGGCTCGAATGTCGGCACCGTCGCGGAGTTGAAAGAACTGGTCGAACTGGCGCGCGCCGGCA
>JANMJR010000164.1:0-1785 GCA_031371465.1 Pseudomonadota bacterium | reverse complement strand
TCCAGCGTTGAATATTGTAGAAACGCTCGGCGATGGAGCGGGGCGGGCGGAGGATTTCTTTTGGAAATGCGGCGTAAGCGGTTGGCACTTCTACTCGCTGTCCATTGGGAATCGGCCACGGGCCGTGGGCCCGCGCGTAGTAGGGCCAGCTTGCGGAATTAATCGCGCCGGTGGCCCAGTAGAGCGTGATATTGGTGAGCATTTCGTCGCGCGTAATCACGTTCTCGATGTTGCCGTCGCAATCGCTCCAAGTACGGAATTTTTCTACGATCCATGAGGCCAGCCCGACCGGCGAATCGGTTAGCGCGTAGGCCAAGGTTTGCGGCTTGGTGCCCATGATGGCTTGATAACCGGTTTCTTCTTTCAGGAAATGTTGCAGCTCTTTGATGAACTGCTTTTCTTCGTCCGTGCCTGTATCGGCCAAGGTCAAATCACGGCGCACGCCGAGTAGATTGAGGTGAATGCCGTGCAATTGTTCAGGGTGATCGAAGGCCAAGCGCGAAGTAACGAACGCGCCCCAATCGCCGCCTTGCGCCACATATTTTTTGTAACCTAATACGTCGCTCATCAAGGTAGCGAATACGGAGGCCATTTCCACCGCGCCGAAGCGTGGCTGATTCGGTTTGAACGACAACGTGTAACCCGGCAGCGAGGGCGCGACGACGGTGAACGCATCGTTCGGATCGCCGCCATAGGCTGCGGGATTAGTGAGTATGGGAATGAGTTTGTGAAACTCGAGAATTGAACCGGGCCAGCCGTGGGACAACAACAAGGGCATGGGCTTCGAGCCGACGCCTTGCTCGTGAATAAAATGCAAAGCGATGCCAGCAAGCGGCACACGAAATTGTTTGAAGCGATTGAGACGCGCCTCTTGCTTGCGCCAGTCAAACCCGTCGCGCCAATAGGTGGTCAATTCTTTTAGATAGGTGAGGCTGGCGCCGTACTGCCATTCCTCGCCGGGCGCTTGATCGGGCCAACGCGTACGCGTGAGGCGATCTTTCAGGTCAACAAAAATTTCGTCGGGGAAAGCGATTTGAAACGGTGTGGGTTGCATCGGTGGAATTTAGATTTTGTTAGGAGTCTCGATATTCTACACCGATGACTATGTCATTCAGATCAATTTTCCGCATTGGTAGGATGGGTAGAGCGCCAGCGAAACCCATCATCCAGCGTGGAATAGTGCAGATGGGTTTCGCTGCGCTCTACCCATCCTACAGATTGTTAATTAAATCGCACGTACTCGAAATCCGCCGCTTGATTATTGATGCCGCGATCCGGTGGCGAAATCCAGTTGGCGTATTTTCCCGGTTCCGTGACGCGGCCCATCAACGATTGAATGTAGGCACGGTCGGTTTCCGTCGGCAGCCAGTTGGCGACATTCGCTTGCCAGGCGTTCTGGTCGATGATTTGCCCCGACGGCGAAACGCGGATGCCCGCGAGAGAACCGATCTGGCGATTGAACGCTTTGTGCGGCACCGTGAGTTCAAATTCGATGCCGTGTTTTTGCATGACGCGGTTCCAGCGCGTGACGCCGGCGATGGTGTCGACAATGTAGTCGTCGCGCAGACGTTCGTTCAGAGTTGTCAATGCGGAAACGGCGCGTTTGCCGATCTGTCCATTGCCGATGTCGAGAATGTCGTAACGGGAATCCCTGAGTTGGTGATCGTCCTCGATGAGTTGCTCGTCGAAGCGGCCTTTTAATCCGGTGGTGTAAAACGTAGCCGCGTTGGACGAGACATCGGCGCCGAACAAATCCACCGTCACGCTGAAGTGGAAATTCAAATA
>JANMJR010000160.1:0-4266 GCA_031371465.1 Pseudomonadota bacterium | reverse complement strand
GCCGAGTCGCGCGAACGACGCGAACGCATCAGGGTAACTTGCTACCACCAGCGCCGCCCGAGCCATCCCGCGAGCACTCAGCGTCTTGCCCATTGGATCATTTGTGCTCCGACTTTAGATGCTGGCATTTGTTCGGATAGTTGCCGGTAGCTATGCACTTGTTCGAATCATCCGGGTCCGCCAGGAACCCTTTGCAATTGCATTTTGTGCACGCGCCAGTGCCTAGCGGCCCCGGGCCCGCGCCCATTCTCAGAGGCTTGCCCTTCTCGTTCTCATCAGTCATTTGAAATCTCCCGCTGCCAAGATTCGGAATCTGTAAGGCATGGCAGCACTGCCTTAAGAGGGAAATAAGATATGCAGATTGCTGTTTGGCGACGTAGGCATATCATTTATGGGCACTTCTATAAATCCCTGTAAATTGTTTGCGTTTGCTGGGTTAGGATTTTCCACTGAGCGAAGGCAAAATATCCGACAATATGTTTTATGCAGAACAGCCTCTTTGACCTTCAAACCCGTTACGCCAGCCTTTCTGAAGCAGGCGACCCGCTGGAACGGCTCAACGCAGTTACGGGGTGGCCTAGGGCCATCGACTGGGAGATATTCCGTCCCATCCTCGCCCGCATCGATCCTACTGAGCGTAAAAGCGCCGCAGGACGCAAGCCCACCTGCCGGATACTCATGTTCAAGCTCCTGATCCTGCAACGCCTGAACAACCTGTCGGATGAGCGTCTGCAATACCAGGTCAGTGACCGCCTCTCATTCATGCGTTTTCTGGGACTTGAACTTGCAGGAAACATACCCGATGCTCGCACCGTGTGGGCGTTTTGTGAAGCACTCAAAGAACGGCAACTGGTCGATGCTCTGTTCGAACGCCTCAATCAAGTGTTGGCCGGGCTGGGGGTCGAACTCAAAAGCGGCCAGATCACGGGGTGGCCTAGGGCCATTGATGCCACCTTTGTCCCGGTACCCATCCAACGCAATGGGCGCGAGAACAACGCCCTCATCAAGGCAGACGCTGTCCCGACGGGGTGGCCTAGGGCCATTGACTGAGGCAAGAACAAAGCAAAACTGGCACAAAAAGACATAGATGCCCGCTGGACGAAGAAAGGCGGGCGAAACCACTACGGCTATAAGAACCACATCAACATCGACAAAGCGACCAAGCTGATTGCCGCTTCAGCTTGCACCGATGCCAGCGTACATGACAGCCAGGTACTCGATGCCGTGCTGCGGGACGAGGCCGAAGGCGGCAAAGAAGTTTGGGCTGACAGCGCCTACCGCTCAGACGAACAAGAGCAAAGTCTCAAAGACAGCCAACACAGCAGCCAGATTCATGAGCGGGCTTATCGCAGCAAGCCGCTGACCCAAGCAAAGGAATTGAGCAACACGGAGAAATCGCGCGTCAGTGCGCGGGTCGTACATGTCTTTGGTGCGATGGAAAACGATATGGGCGGCATCGTCTTACGCAGCTTTGGTGCGGCGCGCGCCAAAGTGGGGGTGGGGTTGATAAATCTGACGTACAACCTCAAGCGCATTGAGACGCTGATTCGTTTGAAGGTGTTTGACTTTAAACTTATACGTATAAAATACGGTGCGAGCCAATTTTCGCCCTTCGGTGCTCAATGTACTAGCCGTACAGCTGCGCTCCTCAGACGAAACTCGATTCGCTCGTTACGTCTTGCATTAGACGGCTAGTGCTGCGTGCCGCGCTGAATGAATTCGATCTTGTAACCGTCGGGATCCTCGACAAACGCAATGACCGTCGTGCCGTGTTTCATCGGCCCGGCTTCACGCACCACTTTGCCGCCTTTAGCGCGCACCGCATCGCAGGCTTTGTACGCGTCTTGGACTTCGAGCGCGATATGGCCGTAGGCATTGCCCAGATCGTATTTCGCGGTGTCCCAGTTGTGGGTTAACTCCAACACCGTGTGATCTTTTTCGTCGCCGTAGCCAACGAAAGCGAGGGTGAATTTGCCGTCGGGATAATCGCTTTTGCGCAACAGTTTCATACCCAATACTTCGGTGTAAAAATTCAAGGATTTTTGCAGGTCGCCGACCCGTAACATGGTGTGTAGCATTCTCATGGTTTCATACCTTCCGTTAACGATTTAAAAAATTCGGTACAGTGCATCGTTGCGACGTAGCTCGTCGCGCGCCGCTTCGTAGTGCGGAAAAATCTCCGCCACCCGCTGCCAAAAACGTGGGCTGTGGTCCATATGGGCCAGGTGCGCGAGTTCGTGTGCGGCAACATAATCGATCACACTCGGCGCCGCCTTCAGCAAGCGCCAGGTCAAGCGAATCTCGCCGTTTGCCGTGCAGCTTCCCCAGCGCGACTGAGCGTTGCTGAGAAAAAATCGCGGCGGCGGGATCTTCGCGGCGGCGGCGATTTGCTTGATACGTTGTGGAAAATAACGCTTCGCCTCGTGCCGATACCAATCGCACACTTTGGCCTTAATCTGCTCGCCGGAAGGTTGCGTCGAGAAGGTCAAATTCAATCCCGCTAAGTCCAGCCAAGTGGGCGCCGCGCGGCGCTGCTGTAGCAAAATATTCAGCGTGATGCTCCCGCCCAGATAAGGGAGCAACGCGCCTTGCGCCCATTCCGCTTTGGGCGGCGCGAGTTCGCGCCACGCCTCCACTTTGCGCAACACCCACTCGGCATTGTCGCGCAACGCCGAGTGAATCGATCGCAGCGAGGCGCGCGGGGAGGCGGTCACGACCAATCCGGCGAAATCAACCTTGAGCCCGATGGAACGACGCCGGCGACTGCGCTTTAATTCAAATTCCACTTCCTGCCCGTTCAACACAATACGTTGCGTGGCAGGCTCTGAGTTCGGCGCAAGAAGATTACGCAACATGTTTTACGAACTCGGCAAACGCTGCATTTCACTTTCGATCCAGTTTTGCACATGCTGGTTCAATTCTTCCGGCTTCATGCCCTTTGGATCGATCGGCTTGCCGACGCTCACGGTAATGGTGCCGGCGCGTTTCAGGAACGTATCGCGCGGCCAAAAATAGCCTGAGTTGACGGCAATCGGTAACACCGGCGTATTCGTCTTGATCGCCAGCAAGGCGCCGCCGCGCGCGTAGGGCAACACTTCGCCCGGCCGGGTGCGCGTGCCTTCGGGAAAAATCACGATCCACAGTCCGCGCGCCAAACGCTCGCGGCCTTGCTGAACCAATTGCCGCAACGCCGATAACTTGTCGGCGCGATCGATCGCGATGGGCCGTAACATCGCCAAACCCCAGCCAAAGAACGGAATGCGAAATAGCTCGCGCTTGAGCAACCAAACCTGGGGCGGAAATAACTGCAAAAAGAAAAACGTCTCCCAGCTCGATTGATGTTTTGCCAGCACGATGGTGGGCGTAGTTGGAATGTTGTCGCGGCCGATGACGCGATATTCAATGCCGCAAACGATGCGCGCCGCAGCAACCGCGATAAGCGTCCACAGTCGAACCAGCCGATATAACACCGGAAATCCGAACGGCAGACAAATAATCATGATGATGCAAATCACCGGCGCCGCAAAAAATTGAATCAGAAAAAGCAGCGTGGAGCGCAGCCAAATCATAGGGCGGCTTGAATGATCGCCCGCACCGCAACGCTCAAATTCGCAAATACTTCGGTGTTGGCGGGCAATCCGCCTTGCGCCTCGGTCTTCTCACCTTTTCCGGTTAACACCAACATCGGCTGCGCGCCGACGGCGGCGGAGGCTTGCATGTCGCGCAGGGAATCGCCGACGCTCGGAATGCCGCGCAGCGGCGCATTGAAGCGCTGGCCGATTTCTTCAAACATACCGGGCTTCGGCTTGCGGCAGGCGCAATCGGAATCAGCCGTGTGCGGGCAATAGAAGATTGCGTCGAGCCGGCCGCCCACTTGCGCCAACGCATCGAGCATTTTTTCGTTGATCGCGTTGAGCATGGTCATGTCGAACAGCCCACGCCCGATGCCCGATTGATTGGTCGCCACCACGACGTGAAAACCCGCATGATTGAGTCGCGCGATGCCTTCCAACGAACCGGGAATCGGCTTCCATTCCTCCGGTCGTTTGATGAACTGGTCGCTGTCGACATTAATCACGCCGTCGCGATCGAGGATGACGAGTTTCATTTTCGTTACCCCGCCAACTTGGAAATGTCGGCGATTTTATTCATCGCGCTACGCAGATCGTGTAACAACGCCAGCCGGTTATCGCGCAGCTTAGGATCGTCCGCCATCACCATGACGTTGTCGAAAAACTCATCCACCGGCGTCTTGAGCACCGCGAA
>JANMJR010000138.1:0-15353 GCA_031371465.1 Pseudomonadota bacterium | reverse complement strand
TCCTTCACCAGCTTGCCGCAATAGAGGTGGTAGATCACTAGGATCAGCACGAGAAATAGCTTCGCGTGCATCCAGCCGCCGCTGATGCCGTAGCCGAGCCAGAGCCACAGGCCGAAGATGATGGTAAGCACCGCGCCGGGGGTCATGATGCCGAAATAGAGTTTGCGTTCCATGACTTTGAAGCGCTCAATGCTGACGGTATCGCTCGACATGGCGTGGTAGACGAACAGTCTTGGCAGATAAAACAAGCCGGCGAACCAGGTGACCATGAAGCTGATGTGCAGGGCTTTAATCCAGAGCATGAATTCGTTTTATGAACGACACTGGGTTGGAGGTCATGGAATCGTCACTTTAACAAACGCCGCCGCATTAACACCATCGCGACGTAGTACGAAATCGCGCCGTAAATTAGCAACACGGCGATATGCCCCAACACGTTGGCCGGAATCTTATTCACAAGTAACGGCCGCACGAGATCGACGGCATGGGTGAGCGGTAAGAATTGCGCAAGGCTTTGCAACCCCGCAGGCAACTGCGCAACCGGATAGAACACGCCGCAGAGCAAGGTCATGGGCGTGATCCACAGTGAAAAATAGTACATGAAGAAATCGTAGTTCGGCGCTAAGGCCGTAATCATCATGCCCATGCTGGCGAAACACAAACCGATCAGTAACGCGATGGGAATGATGAATAGGGTGAGCGGTGACTTCGATAGACCGAGTAGCCAAATCACCGCCAAGATCGCGGCGCCGGAGAGTAGGCTCTTGCTTGCGGCCCACAGCACTTCGCCCATTACCACGTCGTCGAGATTTTGTGGCGTGTTGAGGATCGCGTCCCAAGTTTTTTGTGCGTGCATGCGCGAGAACGCAGAGTACAGCGACTCAAAGGTGGCGCTGTTCATGGTGCTGTAACACACCGTTCCACCAGCGAGAAAAATCATATATTGCATCCCACCCACCTGCGGCAATAGCGTTCCCAAGCCAAAGCCTAGCCCCAGCATATACACCATCGGATCGGCGAGATTGCCGAGCATCGACGGAATCGCGAGTTTGCGCCAAACGAGAAAATTGCGTCGCCATACGGCGATAAAACGTTGGCTAATGTCGGGTAAGCGAAAATATTTAGCGGCGATCAATCGCGTAACTCCCGCCCGGTGAGCTTTAAAAAGACATCTTCGAGATTCGCCGGGCGATACAAATAACGCAGCGCCGTCTGCGTCTGTAAATTCTTCAACAACGGCTCAAGGCCCTCGCCATAACAGAAGGCCGTTTCGCCGGTGATCTCGACGCGTTTTGCGAGTGGCTTGGCGAATTGATCCAACCAACCGCTTAGCCCATCACCGTACGCTTCCACCACCTGCGGTTCGATATGTTCGGCAATCAAATCCCGCGGCGAGCCTTGAGTCACCACGCGCCCGTGATCCATAATGATGAGGCGATCACACAGACGCTCGGCCTCATCCATAAAGTGCGTCGTAAGAAGAATCGTCTTGCCTTGCCCGAGCAGGCGTTTCAAACGATCCCAAATTACGTGGCGCGCTTGCGGGTCAAGGCCCGTCGTCGGCTCATCCATGACGATAAGATCAGGATCGTTGATGAGCGCGCGCACCAAGGTGAGCCGCCGCTTCATGCCACCCGATAGGGTTTGGATTTTGCTATTCCCCCGTTGTGTCAGGCCGGCGAATTCGAGCAAGCCGGGGATGCGCTTGCGCGTTTGCCTGTCGGCCATACCGAAGTAGCGGCCATACACCAACAGATTCTCCGCAACGGTGAAATCCGGATCGAGGTTATCCATTTGCGGCACGACACCGACGCGGCGGCGGGCGTCCCGCGCGGCTTCTGGCACGGGTGAATCGACGAGGGTAATCGTTCCAGAATCAGGATCGGTCAAGCCCAGACACAAGCGCAATGTGGTGGTTTTCCCGGCGCCATTCGGCCCGAGCAAACCGAAGCATTCGCCGCGCTTTAACTCAAAACTGACGCCGGCGACGACTTCGCGATCGGCGTAGGATTTGTGAATATTTTGGACCGCTAAAACCGGCATGCGTGGGCAACAAGCTGCTTGATGAGATGCAACCGTTTATGAAAAAAATGATCCGCCCCGGGGATGACGACAATTGGGAGATTCTGCGGCCGCGCCCAATCCATGATGGCTGTGAGCGGAACGGTGTCGTCTTGCTCGCCGTGGATGACCAGCGTGTCGGGCTTCACGGCGGCGACATCGAATCGTCCGGCGGCAGGTGCGATCAACACCAGTTTGGTTATATCTAGTTTGGTCGCGACCCGGGTTTGCACAAATCCACCGAAAGAAAATCCAGCGAGAAAAATCGGCAAATCGCCGAACTCGCGTTTCGCATAGTCCGCCAGGAACAATATATCCTCCGTCTCGCCATTACCGGCGTCGTGCTTGCCCTCGCTCTGGCCAACGCCGCGAAAATTCATGCGCAGCGCGACGCAATCGAGCTCGGCAAATGTGCTCGCCAACGTCTGCACGACTTTGTTTTCCAACGTGCCGCCGAACAGCGGATGGGGGTGCGCAATCAGCGCAATGCCGCGTGGCGCGGCGTTCGGCCGATTGATGACGACTTCCAGCTTTCCCGCCGGGCCGGCGAGTAACAGCGTTTCGCGTTTGTTGAAATTCAACACTAGATTCTGAGCCGCTCGACTACGTGGCCGTTGCGCAAGTGTTCATCAATAATCTCATCGACATCTTTTTTGTCCGCGTAGTGATACCAAATCTCTTCCGGGTAAACAACCATCACCGGGCCTTCCGCGCAGCGATCCAAACAACCCGCTTGGTTGATGCGCACCTGGCCTTGGCCTGACAGCTTCAGCGCCTTGATTCGATCCTTCGCGTAACCACGCATTTCGCTGGAGTCGTGGTCATTGCAACAGGCTTCGCCGTTGGCGCGTTGATTGCAACAGAAGAAAACATGATGTTTGTAGTAGCCCGACATAGCGATATCAACTCAGAAGTAACGGGCGCGATTATAACGCAGTGCTCTGGCGCTGCCGCCACCCGTACCAGAACAAAAATATCGCTGCCAGTAATGGCCAAATCTCGTTCAAATAGAGCGTGAGCCCGGCGAAATGAAGTAACTGACCGTAGGGCCAATCGAACAAACGCAATACCTCCGACAGCGAGGTGTATCGGCCCGCCATTTTCGACAACATGCCACCGGCGAGTATGAATATCGCGGCGACATAGATGCGCCGATCGAGTCGCAGAAACGACAACGGCACCAATACCACGACGCCGATTGCCAACCCGGTGAGCGTCTCTTCGCTATGCCAGTGGGCGGAGACCTGCGGCCGCAGCAATGCGTGGCCAGCAAATAGTTTCAAGCAAAACGCGATGCCGGTTAACACCGGAACAGCCGCGAGAGCAAGGGTACGGGTGTGCATGAGCGTGGCGACGAACAATCCGAGGCCGCAGAAATTCAGCGCCGTTCCTACGGCGAACGGAACTTCCGACGGCGGCTGGCCGTCATAGCCATCGCCGTAGCTGGCTGGAAAATCCGTCACGACCCCTGCGCCGAAAAATGGTATCGACGGATTCAGCTGAGAAATCAACCACACGCACAGCAGCACCAAGCCGACATCGATGGTGTAGCCGGGCATGAATAGGTCGCGCCGCCACTGCGACAAACTCGCTTGCACCGTGGTATGGCGTCCGAGCCAAGCAGACAGTAACGCGCCGCTCGCGCAACCGGCGCTATTGAAAATAAAATCCAGGTTCGAGGCGATTCGATCAATTAAAAACCCCTGCAGGAGTTCCATCGTCAGGCTCAACAACATACCGCAGAGGATGCTGGTCGCGACCGCCCGGCCTCGAGAAGAAATCGGCGCGCGATACGCGTAAAGCAACAGTCCGAACGGAAAATAGGCGATGAAGTTGATCACCAGATCAAAGCGCGTGAAATACTTCGGCCA
The DNA here is from genome assembly GCA_031371465.1 of Pseudomonadota bacterium. Lineage (GTDB taxonomy): Bacteria > Pseudomonadota > Gammaproteobacteria > Burkholderiales > JALYOK01 > JALYOK01. The sequence continues at coordinate 11,421 of JANMJR010000138.1, read as the reverse complement.
CGCTTGCCAAAGAAACGTCCAGGGCAGTCTCTCCGGCACGTGCCAGCCGCTGAACGGCGTCAGGCTAACGTAGGTGATCAGGACGACATAAAACGCGATGAGGTAACCGATCAAGCCGGACGACTGGCTTGACTCACTCGGCTCGACAGCGGCTTGCAGTTTCAAATTGCTTTGAGCTGCTGCCGGTAACGTTGAATTTTTTCTACGTAGTGACTGACACCCTCGCGGATGCGCGCGACATCGTCGTCGCTAAGTTGGCGCATCACTTTGCCAGGAGAGCCGAGCACCAGCGAGCGATCGGGAATGATTTTTCCTTCGGGGATCAGCGCATTCGCGCCGATCAAACATTCTTTGCCGATCACCGCGCCGTTGAGAATGACGCTCTTAATGCCAATCAACGAGCCATCGCCGATGGTACAGCCGTGCACCATCGCCATGTGCCCGACCGTGACATCGCGGCCGATGGTCACCGGAAAGCCGGGGTCGGCGTGGACGACGCAATTATCTTGGATGCTGGAATTCGCGCCGATGCTGATGCGATCGTTGTCACCGCGCAGCACCGCGCCGAACCAGATGCTCACGTTTTTTTCGATAGTGCAATTGCCGATCACGCTGGCGCTGTCGGCTAAGAAATAGTCACCACGGAATTCCGGTCTGAGATCGCCCAGCGAATAAATCATGTCACCCTCTAATCGTTTCTAATATTTTTCGAGATGCCCCGAAAGGCAATCCCAGAGCGGCTTCCCGGCCTACCATCGTCAAGAGCCTGCACCCGTGCGACTCGCGGCAGGCGTGCCTCTATACTTCGAACTATTTGCGCGCAATAAAAGCATAGCGGTTCACGCTGAAAAAATACTCGCCGCGCTCGCCTTGGGTTTTCAGATCGTCTGCCCAAGCCTGCAGTTCCGCGGACGAAAAATTCTGCCGGCCCGCAGCGAATTTTGCCATGACCGCAATCATGCTGTAGCTATAGGTGTTCGGATCATACTCGATATTGATGATCGGAATCACTTCGACCCGCTCCAACGATAAGCCCGCCTCGCGCAAGCGTTTCGGCAGTGATCGCGGCAAGCGCGAATCGGCGCCGTGGTCGCGCCAGGCTTCCAACACGCGCGCCATACGGGCGTCATCGGAATTATTCCACACCGACGATTCCCAGTCCGTCGCCACGATCAACAAACGGCCGCCCGGACGCAACACCCGCGCCGCTTCGCGCAGCGCGGCGGCGATGTCGGCGACGTATTCGTAGACTTGGGTCGAGACAACCACATTGAACGCCGCCGCGGCAAATGGCAAAGCCAGCGCGTTGGCTTGTTGCAGATCGACCGTCGAAAACCCCGCGCAGCGCTTGTGCGCCAGAGCAACCATGTCGGCGCTGGAATCGATACCGCTCAGCTTGCCGGCGCCACCGACTTCAGCGGCGATTTCGGCCAGCAAAAAACCGGGGCCGCAACCCACATCGAGCACCGTCTCGCCTGGTTTTAAGCCCAGCATCGCACGCGTCGCACGCCGCTGCTGGACGATATCCGGCGTCAGATAAACTTGCTCGATACGTCGCGCCGCGGCGCCATCGAATGTGAAATTCGCAGCCACTCTACCCGCCTATCTTCAATTTAATGTCCGCCCCCAAAAATCACCGATTTACGAGCAAATGCATGTGTCCTATCATGACCCGCGCGGCGATGGGAAATCATACCGTTAGCGCTGCAATTCGCCCTTGGCGCGCAAAATCATCTGGTCGCCCGATTGCGTTACGTCCATGTGCCGCAAAATGTTCTGTCCCAGAAGCCCGACTTCACCCACGCCGTCGATCACGGCGATGTTCACGTCGTCAATACGCAAACCGCCGACAGTGACTGTTTGGCGCGGCACAGTCTCGCCTTGCGCTGCGCCGCCGGCCGTGCCAAAGGTGGCGGGGTAGCCTTTCGGCAAACGCACCGCCCGCGCAACGCGTGAATCGATCGCCACCGTGGTCGCCCCGGTGTCGACCATGAACGTGACCGGATGGCCGTTTATGGCGCCTTCGACAAAATAGTGACCGTTGCGCGAACGCGGAATGACGATTTCCAGCGCGCCGTTATTCGACACCGCCACTTTCGCTATTTTGGGCGCGGTCAGCGCATTCATGCCGAAATACAGGACGACAACCAGTGATATCCAAAACAATAAATACATGACATTGGCTCGTCCAGACGCCGCATGGCGCCTGCCTTGCAGGCATGCATAGCCCAAAGACCGCTCTGGTATTTGCTTTGCGGGCAGGTGGTTGTCTATTTCAGAATGCCCCGATCAGAAACCAGTGCCCGAGCTGCAGCGCAACCGACGCGCCGAGCAGCGCAACGAGAACGTAAATCCAGCGTTTCAGTTTGCTGTGTTCTCCTTCTAGTTTTGTGAGGTAAGTTTCCAACGCGCCGGGCGATTGGCGATCGAGGTAACTGCGCGCGAGGCGCGGTAATTGCGGCAGGATGGTTGCCCACAGCGGCGCTTCTTCTTTGATATTTTTCAGCAAACCGCGCCAGCCGATTTGTTCGCGCATCCATTTTTTTAACACCGGCTTGGCGATCGGCACGATGTCTAGATCGGGATCGAGTTGACGGCCCAGTCCTTCTATTTGCAGCAAGGTTTTTTGCAGTAACACCAGTTGCGGCTGAATTTCCATTTTGAAACGGCGCGACACGTCGAACAAGCGCAACAAAAGATTGCCGAAGGAAATATCTTTGATCGGTTTGCCAAAGATCGGTTCGCACACACTGCGAATCGCGCCTTCGAACTCGTCGACGCGCGTACCCTTGGGCACCCAGCCGGCTTCCAAATGCGCGCGCGCGACGCGGCCATAGTCGCGATCGAAAAACGCCATGAAATTCTGCGCCAGATATTGTTTGTCGCGGCCGGAGAGGGAGCCCATAATGCCAAAATCGACGCCGGAATAGCGCCCATCGCGCAACACAAAAATATTGCCGGGATGCATGTCGGCGTGGAAGAACGCGTCGCGAAACACCTGGGTGAAGAAAATTTCAACGCCGTCGCGCGATAGGCGTTTGATGTCGATGTTGTATTTTTTCAATTGCTCGATGTCGTTGACGGGAATCGCATCGATGCGCTCCATCACCAACACTTTTTTGCGACAATAATCCCAAAATATTTCCGGCACATAGAGCAAGCGGCCATCGGCGAAATTGCGTTTGAGCTGACTGCCATTTGAGCCTTCGCGAATCATATCGAGTTCGTCGATAATGGTTTTCTCGAACTCGCGCACGACTTCGCGCGGGCGCAAGCGCCGGCCATCGGCCAAGAGTTTTTCCACTAAAATTGCGAGCACGTGCAGCAACGAAACGTCTTGCCGAATGGCGCGTTCGATAGTCGGCCGCACAATCTTGACCGCCGCCTCGCGGCCGGCTTCTTTACCACCGGCGATGACGGCGAAATGGACCTGTGCGATGGATGCGCTGGCGATAGGCGTAAGATCAAAGTCGCGAAAAATTTGCGTGTAAGGCTCGCCATAGGCGGCGTTGAGCGCGGTGATGACTTCGTCCTGGGTAAACGGCGGGACGCGATCTTGCAACTTGGAAAGCTCGGCGACGATATCGGCCGGGATGAGATCAGGCCGCACCGAAAGCAGTTGGCCGAATTTGACGAAAATCGGGCCAAGCCGTTCCAACGCGAGTCGCAAGCGTTCGGCGCGCGGACGCGCGAGCGGGCGCCAGAACAGCAACGCGCGCAGTAGCGCACGTAACCACCCGATGCGTTTGCCCGACGGCAAAAATTCGTCCAAACCGTAGGCAAAGATCACGTAGAAGATTTTTAGGAATCGATAAATTCGCATCGTTTTTCTTGGGGCGGGTTAGGCCAACGCGAAAGCCACCTGGTTGGGGACGACCGCATTGAAAAATCAGCTTCGCCGCGCGATTGATTTTGCCAGCAACTCGAGGCGCTTCTCCAGCCGCGCGGTCGCATCGCGCAATTCGTCGACCGCTGCGATGAACGTGGCGACTTCGGCGGATTTTGCGATGGTGGGACGCTCCTCCGTCCAAAAATCCTTCGACATCCGCAGGAAGCTGTCGGCCGATTCCTTTGCCCAACCGCCGACGCCGCGCGCCGTCGATCCGATGCGATGGGCGGCGATATCGCCGACCACTTTGCTCAAATCTTCCTCGTAATCCCATTGTAAATACTGGGCCACGTAGGAAAGGGTTTGTGCGAATGCGCTATCACCGGAAATTGCCGCTTCGTTCAACGCGGCGCGGCCTTCGGTCAGTGCGCGCAGCATGAGCGATGGCTTTAAATCGATCGTTACATCGGCCGATGATCCCGGCGTAACGGCGCGTAGCTCACCGCTCGCCTCAACGGCGAAATGCAGCGGCAACGGGCCAAAGCGCACGGCAATGGTTTTACCGGCATGGGGCACAAGGCGCGCCAGCGCCCAGGGCGCGCTGCGCAGCAGATGATTGATGGTGGCGGCTGACGGCAGACTCAGCATCGTTAGAATTTATAACCACGGTGCACGGCGACCACGCCGGCGGATAGGTTGAAGTAGTCCACTTTTGCCAAACCGGCCTCGACCATCATGGCTTTCAGCGTTTCCTGGTCGGGATGCATACGAATCGATTCCGCCAAATAGCGATAGCTGGCCTCGTCCCGCGCCACGTATTTTCCGAGGACCGGCAGCATGTTGAATGAGTAAGCGTCGTAGGCCGGCTTAAGCGGTTCCCAAACTTTGGAAAATTCCAGTACGATCACCCGGCCGCCCGGCCGCAGCACGCGCTGCATTTCGGCGAGGGCACGATCCTTATGGGTCATGTTGCGTAGGCCGAAGGCGCAGCTGACGACATCAAAATAATTCGATGGGAAGGGTAATTTTTCCGCGTCGCAAAGCAAGGCGGGACACAGCACGCCGGCATCAAGTAGGCGATCGCGCCCGACCTTCAACATCGAAGCGTTGATGTCGGTCAACCACATTTCGCCGTGCGCGCCGACGCTTTTGGAAAATAACTTAACCAAGTCGCCGCTGCCGCCAGCTAGATCCAATAGTCGTTCGTTTGGATTCAACGCGGCGAGGCGCACGCTGAAGCGTTTCCACAGCCGATGCATTCCGGCCGACATGAAATCGTTCATCACGTCATAGCGGCTCGCGACGGAATGGAAGACCTCGGCGACTTTGCCGGCTTTGGCGTCTTCGTCGACTTCGCGGAAGCCGAAATCCGTGGTCTTGGTCATTTGACCTCGCGGCTCGCGCCTGCGTGCTGTATCCGATCAAGGTAAGCTTGCCACCATTGCACTTGCTTTTCGCCCAATTCGTTCAAATAATCCCAGGAATAAATTCCGGTATTGTGGCCGTCGGAAAAATAAATCTGAACGGCGTAATTGCCGACCGGTTCGATTTTGCTCAACCCCACTTCTTTCTTGCCCGCTTGTAACACTTCTTGCCCTGGGCCATGGCCGCGCACTTCAGCGGACGGCGAGTAGACCCGTAGATACTCGAAGGGCAGGCGAAAGCTGGCGCCGTTGTCGAAGGCGATTTCCAACAAGCGCGACACTTGATGAACTTTTATTTCCAAGGGGTGAGGCATGGCGTGAGATTTTTCGGTTGCGGCCGCTAAAACGGCGATTATGCGGGATTGTTGCCGCGCGCGACAAATTCGCGCATATTGTGGAGTTGTAACACAATTGTCATAGTAACGAATTATCCTTGAAATATAAACGTAAACTAATAGGAATTCATGGCTGCGCGCATATTAGTTGTTGAGGACGAACCGGCGATTCAGGAATTGCTGTCGTTGACCTTGTCCGAGGCCGGTTATCATACCCTCCTGGCTGGCGATGCGGTTGAAGCCTATCAACAAACGCAGGATGTTCTACCGGACTTAATTCTATTGGATTGGATGCTTCCGGGCATGAGCGGCATTGAGTTTGCACGCAAAATACGCGGGCAATCGCGCACCCAAAACATCCCGATTATCATGCTCACCGCCAGGGCCCAAGAACAGGACAAATTGGCAGGACTGGAAACCGGCGCCGACGACTACATGGTCAAACCGTTTTCGACCCGCGAATTGAACGCGCGCATTAAGGCGGTGTTGCGGCGGCGCGCGCCGCAGATGGTCGAAGACCGCGTCGAAGCGGGGGATTTAGTGCTTGATCCCGCGACCCATCGCGTTACCGCGAGCGGCAAAGATATCCACATGGGGCCAACGGAGTTTAAATTATTACATTTTTTTATGACCCATCCGGAACGTGTTTATTCGCGCATCCAATTACTCGATCATGTGTGGGGCGACCATGTGTTCATCGAAGAGCGCACCATCGATGTGCATATCCGGCGGCTGCGCTTTGCCCTGGAGGATGTCGGTCAAGACGGTAGCGTGCAGACCGTGCGTGGCGTCGGCTATCGATTTACTAAGATCCGAACACCCAAGTAGCCGTGCGATAATGCGGCTCGATTTTCCTCGATAGATCTGTCCCCGGATGCCTGGTTTTTGGCGGCGTGAATTCCTAACGTACGTTTTCTTCGCTGCGATTGCGTTGGTGATCGCGAAGTTAGAAGACTGGGCGCCAGCGCTCATTTTTCTGTGCCTAGCGCTGCTGCTCGGCAATTTGTTTCATCTGAACAATCTCAATCGCCTGACACGTTGGTTGACACGCAGCGACGGCCATTCGGCGCCGGAGGCTTCCGGTAGCTGGCAAGGGCTTTCCGCCGCGCTTTACCGCCTGATGAAGGGAACGAAGTTGAGTCAGAATCAACTGAACTTAGCGCTTGACCGTTTTCAGCAAGCCGCCGCCGCGATGACCGACGGTTTTATCCTGCTCGATGAACGCGGTGGAATTGAGTGGTGCAATCCGATCGCGCAGCGCCATTTTAGTTTGCAACCCGATATCGACCGCGGTACGGACATAACCTATTTTGTGCGTCAGCCGGAATTCGCGCGCTACGTCGCCTCGCAAAATTACAGTGAGCCACTCGTCATGCGCGACGCGCGCACCCAAGACCTAGTGCTTGAGGTGCAATTGATTCCCTACGGAAACAAGCAAAAACTGATTATTAGCCGGGACATTACCCAGTGGGAGAAGGCGGAAAACTCGCGGCGCGATTTTGTCGCGAATGTCTCCCACGAAATGCGCACACCAATCACGGTGTTATCTGGGTTTTTGGAAACCTTAATCGACATGAAAAACATCGACGCCAAAGTACTGACCCGATCCATGGGTTTGATGCAAAGCGAAACCAAGCGCATGCAATATCTGGTTGAAGATTTGTTGATGCTGGCGCAGTTGGAAAATGGCCCGCCATTGGTCGATTCGGACGATATCAACGTGGTCGAACTGGCCCAGGAATTGGCGCGAGAAGCGCGGCTGCTGTCGTCCGGAAAACACGAAATTCGGGTCGAGATTCTCAGCGATGTTCAATTGCGCGGCAACTTGCATGAAATTCGCAGCGCATTTGGAAATATGGTGAGTAATGCCGTGCGTTACACACCGGCCGGCGGCAGCGTCAAGCTGATCTGGTCGATGCAGGGTGATCTGCCGGTTTTTGCGGTGAGCGATACCGGTGTGGGCATTGAAGCGGGACATCTGCCGCGGCTCACGGAACGCTTTTACCGCGTCGATCGCAGCCGCTCACGGGCAACCGGCGGAACCGGACTGGGGCTGGCTATCGTCAAACATATTCTCAATCGTCACCAAGCCCGACTTGAAATCAGTAGTGAAGTGGGCAAGGGTAGCCGCTTTGAGGCGGCGTTCCCGGCTGAACGTATTGTTTCGCTAGAGCGCGCTACTCTCGCCAGTTGATCCGTCCCACGCGTTAGCAGCCTGCTAGAATAGCAGGAACAAATTCACTGCTCGCGTCATGATTGGAATTCTCATCCTCGCCCACGATCCGGTTGCCAGCAGTTTTGGCAAAGCGATCAGCCACGTGTTGGGCAACGTACCCGCGCAACTGGAATGGCTCGACGTCGCCAACAATGCCCACCCCCCGGAAGTGGTCGATCAAGCTCGCCAAAGAATCGCGCGACTGAATAGCGGTGAGGGCGTGCTGGTGTGCAGCGATGTTTGCGGCGCGACGCCTTGTAATATCGCCACCCAACTCAGTCAGCCGGGGCAAGTAAACGTTTTGACCGGGTTGAATTTGGCGATGCTGTTGCGCGCCATTAATTACCGAAATTTGAGCTTGGACGAGTTGACGGAAAAAGCGTTGACCGGCGCGAAGGCTGGCGTGATGCGGATGGAGTCCGGTAATGCTGCAAACTAAAATTGAGATCAGCAATAAACTCGGCCTGCATGCGCGCGCGTCGGCAAAACTGACGCAGTTGGCGGGTCAATTCAAGAGCGAGGTTTTTCTCGCGCGACAGGGACGCCGAGTCAACGCCAAGAGCATCATGGGCGTCATGATGTTGGCGGCGGCGAAGGGCGCGCAGGTTGAAATCGAGACTGACGGCGCTGACGAAGATGCCGCCATGCAGGCCTTGACTCAATTGATTCTCGATAAGTTCGGCGAGGGTGAATGAGGCTGCGCGCGCGCTCATGAGTTTCGCTATCCACGGAATTGGAATTTCCGGCGGCGTGGCCATCGGCCGCGCTCATCTTTTGGCCCATGGGGTCGATGAGGTCAACCACTACGCGATCGCCACGAAGGACATCGACCAGGAAATTGCGCGTTTCGACTCCGCCGTGGCAACGGTGCGTACTGAGTTTGAATCGCTGAAACAAACCGAGCTTTCCAGTGCGCCGGAAGAACTCAACGCTTTTTTGAATTTGCATCTGATGCTGCTGAATGACGAAACGCTCAGCGTCGCCCCGCGCGATCTTATCCATCAGCAACAGTGCAACGCCGAGTGGGCGCTGAAACAACAGGCGGATACCTTGCTCGATCAATTCGAAGCGATCGAAGACGCCTATTTGCGGGAGCGGCGCGCCGATGTGATGCAGGTGGTGGAGCGCGTGTTGAAGGTGTTACTTGGGCATCCCGGGCCGTTACATCAACCTATCGGTGGCGACGGGCGAATTCTGGTGGCGCGTGATTTGAGCCCCGCCGATACCATTCTGTATAAGCAACAGCACATCGCCGCCTTCATCACGGATCTCGGCGGTTCGACTTCGCACACGGCGATTTTGGCGCGTAGCCTGAATATTCCCTCGATCGTCGCCTTGCATCACGCTTGGAGCTTGATTCGTGAGAACGAGCTGCTGATTGTCGACGGCACCCAGGGCATTGTCTTGGTGAATCCGGACGAGTTAATTGTCAACGAATACAAGCTTAAGCAGAATCAGTGGGAACTCGAGCGGCAAAAACTCAAGCGTTTGCGCGCCACACCGGCGGTCACATTGGACGGCACACCGATCGAGTTGCAAGCGAACATCGAGTTACCCGAGGATATCGAGGGCGTTAAGGAGTGCGGCGCAACCGGTGTTGGATTGTTTCGCAGCGAGTTTTTGTTTCTGGGCCGCGCCGATTTGCCGAGCGAGGACGAACAGTTTGAAGCGTATCGTAAAGTGGCTATGGCGATGCAATCCCAGCCCGTGACCATACGCACCCTCGACGTGGGCGCCGATAAAAGCCTCGACAACGCCAAGCAAACCGGCACCAATCCGGCGCTGGGTTTGCGCGCGATTCGTTATTGCCTATCGGAGCCGCGGCTTTTTTTGACGCAATTGCGCGCGATTTTGCGCGCCTCCCACTACGGAAAAGTCCATATCTTGATTCCGATGCTGTCGTCGGCGCTTGAGATTACCCAGGCGCTGGGCATGGTGAATCACGCTAAGGAACAGTTACGCATGGCCAAGATCCCGTTCAACGCTGCGATTGCGGTCGGCGGCATGATTGAAGTGCCCGCAGCGGCGCTTTCCGTTTCGTCATTCCTTAAACATCTGGATTTTCTGTCGATTGGCACCAATGATCTGATTCAGTACACCCTCGCCATCGACCGCGCCGACGATAGCGTCGCCTATCTGTATAATCCGCAGCATCCTGCGGTGCTGCAATTGGTCGCGATGACCATAAAACGCGCGAATCGCGCCAATGTACCCGTGGCGGTTTGTGGCGAGATGGCGGGCGAAGTTGCGATGACCCGATTACTGCTTGGCATGGGACTACGGCAATTTTCCATGCACCCGGCGCAGCTGCTCAGCGTAAAACAACAGGTATTGAAATCCAGTATTGCCGAGCTACAACTGGTTACCCGAAAAATTTTACTTGCGGACGACAGTGACAAAGTGGAGCGCCTGATCGGCCACATGAATGCCTAACTATGAATGAACATTTCGCGCCCGATCGCGATCCGCTGTCGGTCGGATGTGTGGCGCCGCAAACCATGCATTTCGATGCGCCACTGGAATTGCGCTCCGGCGCGACGATCGAGTCCTACGATCTGGTCTACGAGACCTACGGCACGCTGAACGCCGCCAAGTCGAATGCCGTGTTGGTCTGCCACGCCCTCAATGCCGCCCATCACGTTGCCGGCTACTATGCCGACGATCCGAAAAATATCGGCTGGTGGGACAACATGATCGGCCCAGGCAAGCCGCTCGATACCAATCGTTTCTTTGTGATCGGCGTTAATAATCTGGGCGGCTGTTTCGGCGCCACCGGCCCATCTTCGATTGATCCGAAAACCGGCAAACCCTATGGCGCGAGCTTTCCCGTGGTGACCGTCGAAGATTGGGTTGCGGCCCAGGCGCGCCTGGCGGATCGCTTGGGTATCCAGCGCTTCGCCGCGGTGATGGGCGGCAGCCTCGGCGCCATGCAAGCGCTGCAATGGTCTATCAGTTTTCCCGAGCGTATCGCCAATGCCATCGTCGTCGCGGCTGCGCCGAAGCTCTCGGCGCAAAATATCGCATTCAACGAAGTGGCCCGACGGGCGATTACGACGGATCCGGATTTTCATGGCGGCAATTATTACGAACACAACGCCATCCCGAAACGCGGGCTGCGCCTGGCGCGGATGATCGGCCACATCACCTATCTGTCCGACGATGCGATGATGGAAAAATTCGGCCGCACCTTGCGCACCGGAAACCTCGGCTACCACTTCGAAGTGGATTTCGAAGTGGAGTCTTACCTGCGTTACCAAGGCGACAAGTTCGCCGAATATTTCGATGCCAACACTTATTTGTTGATCACTCGCGCGCTCGATTACTTCGATCCGGCGGCGGACTATTCCGGCAATCTGGCGCTGGCCTTGGCGCAAGCCCGCGCGCAATTTCTGGTGGTGTCGTTTACCTCCGATTGGCGCTTTTCGCCGGGACGCTCGCGCGAAATCGTCAAAGCGTTGCTCGACAATAATCTCAACGTCAGTTACGCCGAAATCGACGCACCCCACGGCCACGACGCATTTTTGCTCGACGATCCGCGCTACATGGGTATGGTCGAAGCTTACTACCAACGTATCGCAGCGGAGGTGGGCGCATGATGGGCCGGCCGGATTTTGACGC
>JANMJR010000109.1:0-11477 GCA_031371465.1 Pseudomonadota bacterium | reverse complement strand
TCAGCCATAGCTGCAGCCGGAGCTAGGAAGGCGCCCGCAACTGCTAATGCTACTAAAGTACGTTTCATTGAAAATCTCCTAAAATTTGAATATCTAAGTGGGCGCCTTTACAAGCTTACCCCCCTCACAGGCGGACTGCCTGACTTGCTAGCACCTCTCTAACCTGAGAAGTTGGTACCATAATGCCAAAAAATGCTTCGTTGGCTCAAGCTCTTAGTGACACGCGCCGCCTCTATGGCGGGCGCTTGTTGTTAAATTGCAACAGGGTTTTCCGCCCAGGGGACGGCAAACGTGCTAACAGCGCTAGCCACAAACCGAAATCGATGTCATTCCCGCGTGGCGGGAATCCATAGGGCGTCTGCAAAATCTACCATCGCGCGAGCGAACGAAGCCTTGTTCAAGCCCCAAACCGGGTCATAATCCCGTGCGCCCTATGGATTCTCGCCTTCGCGGGAATGACACCTTTTGATATGTTGTGCGTATGGCTTGAAGGCTTCGTCGGTATGCAATATTTTTATATTATATGTTTTTAATCAAACGGTTAAATAATTTCGTCATTCTCACAGCCATCGCCTTTGCGGTCCTATTGGCCTGCGTGACGGCGCTGTTTTGGGCTGAAAGCCCGCCGAGTTTTGAGCGCGCAAAAGCTCAATTCCAACCGAGCGATGGCCAATTGTTGGATCGCAACGGGCGAGTGATCCACGAGCTGCGGGTGGATTTTCGTGGGCGGCGGCTACCTTGGCTGGGGTTGGATGCGATTTCTCCGGTTTTGGCGAAAACCGTGGTGGCGGCCGAGGATCATCGTTTTTACAGTCATCACGGCGTCGATTGGCTGGCCTTGGCGCGATCGGCGTGGGACGGGGTAAAGGGACGCGACAATCGCGGCGCGAGCACGATCACCATGCAGCTTGCCGCGTTGCTCGATCCTAAACTAAACGCTAAGCACGGCCAGCGCGACGCGGTGCAAAAATGGGCGCAGATTCGCGCCGCGCTGGCGCTGGAACGCGGTTGGAGCAAGCAACAAATCCTTGAGGCCTATCTTAATCTCGTCAGCTTTCGCGGCGAAATCGCCGGCATTCACGCCGCGAGCCGCGCCCTGCTCGGCAAAGCGCCCGATGGTTTGGATCAACATGACGCGCTTTTGCTCGCGGCGTTGCTGCCCGCTCCCAATGCCAAGCCGCCGCAAGTCGCCCGGCGCGCTTGCCGGTTAAGCAAAATTGCCGATTGCGCCGCGCTGTCTGCGCGCATAAACGAAATTTTGACGAACCCCCACAGCGACCTGCGCCAAGTCGCCGACGCGCCCCACGTCGCGCGCCAGCTGCTGGCCAAGGCTACGCCCAGCGCCCGCTCGACGCTGGACGGCGACCTTCAACGCTTTGCCCTGCACACCTTGCAACAGGCGTTAGCGCAACTCACTTCACGGGATGTGCGCGACGGGGCGGTTCTCGCGATCGACAATCACAGCGGTGAGGTCTTGGCCTACGTCGGCAATGGCCGCACGGCATCGAGCGCGGCCCATGTCGATGGCGTGCGCGCCTTCCGCCAAGCGGGCTCGACGCTAAAACCCTTTCTCTATCAACTGGCGCTGGAGAAGAAAATATTGACCGCCGCCTCGCCGCTCAATGACTCGCCGCTCAACGTCAGCACGGCGACCGGGCTGTACGTGCCGCAAAACTACGATCGCGATTTTCAAGGCTGGGTCAGCGTGCGCACGGCGCTGGCGAGTTCGCTGAATGTGCCGGCGGTTAAAACTTTGGCCCTGGTCGGCGGCGATCAATTCCTACGACGCCTGCGGCAATTGGGCTTAACTCAACTCGACCAAGGCGACGAATTCTACGGCCCGGCGCTGGCGCTCGGCGGCGCGGAAGTCAGCTTATGGGAATTGGTCAACGCTTACCGCACCCTCGCAAACCAAGGCCGCCAGGGGCCGCTCCGGTTGTCGCCCCCCAGCAAGGCAGTGCCAGAAGCCATTCTGTTGCTTGATCCTGGCGCGACGTATATCGTGAACGATATTTTGTCGGATCGCGCCGCACGGTCCCTAAGTTTTGGTTTGGAAAACGCGCTCGCCACACGCTACTGGAGCGCGGCGAAAACCGGCACCAGCAAAGACATGCGCGACAATTGGTGCATCGGCTTCAGCCAGCGATTTACCGTCGGCGTGTGGGTCGGCAACTTCGACGGCGCGCCGATGACCGATGTTTCCGGCGTCAGCGGCGCCGCGCCGACTTGGCTGGCGCTGATGAATTATCTCAATGCCAATTCGGCGGATCAGCCAACGCCGTTGCCGGCGAACGTCGTGCGCGTCACGTCGGGGACAAAGGAATTATTCCTCGTCGGCACTGAAACAGCCGGCACAATCCTCAAGCCCACGGCCGCCCTGCGCCCGCGCATCGCCTATCCGCGCGACGGCGAGATTTTGGCCTTCGATCCCGATATTCCGCCCGATCGGCAACGCGTGCGATTTGAGGCGGCGCCGGAGCGTAAAACGCAGCGCTGGTCGCTGACTGAAGCAAAAGGCGCTGCGGCGATTTCCGCGAGTTGGTGGCAACCGCAGCCGGGGAAGTTTACGCTTGCGTTAGTCGATGCGAATGGCAAGCACCTAGATTCGATCACGTTTGAGGTACGCGGGGCGATACCTGCGATTCCTTCAACCGGAACCCGGAGGTAGGGAGGAATCCCGAGGGTGGATCAAGCAAAGCGGATCCACCACGCTGCAAATGACGCGGCGCGAGCTATGTTCGGCAAGGGGGATCCGCTTTGCTTGATCCACCCTACACCCTAAGTCATTGCGAGTCCCACGTTTCGCTTTGGGATAAATTTTGCGAAGCAATCGCGCTATTCGGTAGCGCAGCCCAAGAGCGAGATCGCCGCGTCGGCCTTCGGCCTCCTCGCGATGACTATTTTGTCATCCTGAGCAGCGCGAAGGATCTGCTGTTGATTTTTCAGCGTCGCAAACCGCAGATCCTTCGCTTTGCTCAGGATGACATTGTTTATTTCCAGTGCGGCGGCATGCACTTCTGAAAATACGGCAGCGACTCGAAGCGTTTGCGCCACGCGGCGATCTTCGGCGGCAGCGCGGCGCTGATGCCCAAGCTCGCATCCTTCTTCGCCTCGATACGGAACATGGAAGCCAAAAATGGATAGAGCGTAAAGTCCGCAATCGACAACGGCCCGGCGAGCCAGTCGCCGCGGATTTCCTGCTCCATAAAATTCAATTCTTCGAGCAAGCCCAACTTGTGCTTGGTGATGATTGAGGAATTTCGTTCCGCTTCCGGCGTAAACCAATATTGAACCACCAGTTTGTACGATTCCGGCCACAAATAGGTCTCCACCTCATGAGCCAAGCGCCGCGCCAGTGCTCGTTGTTGGATATCTTTGGGGAGCAGTGCACGGGCCGCGTCGGCTGACGGATAACGCTCTTCCAGATACTCCGGAATCACCGCCGATTCGTACAACGCGAAATCGCCGTCGGTAATTACCGGCACTTGGCCACGCGGATTGAGTGCGAGGAACTCCGGTGTATGGGTATCCTTCGCGTCGAAGGACAGCAACTTGAATTCATAGGGAAGCGCTTTGTGTTCCAGCGCCAACCAGACGCGCCACGCGAACGGCGAACCGGAACCGTAATAGAAAGTAAGTGCCATATTTGCCCCATTGAAAATATGGCTTGAATGGTATCACTACCACGCGGAAAAATAACGCGGAGGCGGGAAATCCAATGCCAAATGGATTTCCCGCCTTCGCGGGAATGACAGGTTAAACGATTTTGGTTTAATTTTTGACCATCGAGAAAATACGCACTAAGTTACAATTCTCGCCTACACATCTTGACATAAATTCAGTGCCCAATCTCGCGCCACAACTCGCCGAACTTAACACGCAAAAATTGCTGCGCAAGCGTCGCGTCGTTTCAGGCCCACAATCAACTCAGTTAGTCGTCGACGGCGAAACCTACCTCTCGTTTTGCAGCAACGATTATCTCGGGTTGGCGAATCATCCGGCGTTGACCGAAGCGTTGATACGTGGCGCGAACGAATATGGCGTCGGCGCCGCTGCATCGCATTTGATCAGCGGCCACATGGGCCCGCACCAGGCGCTCGAAATCGCGTTGGCGCAGTTTGTCGACCTGCCGCGCGCATTGTATTTTTCCCACGGTTATGCGGCGAATACCGGCGTGATTCCCGCCTTGACCGGTCGTGGCGATGCCATCTTTTCCGACGCGCTGAATCACGCCTGCATTATCGATGGCGCACGGCTTTCGCGGGCTGAAGTGCAGGTGTATCGCCACGCCGATATGGCCGAACTCGCGCGCTTGCTAGAGGCATCCCGCGTCGTGCGCAAGCTCGTGGTCAGCGACGCGGTGTTTAGCATGGACGGCGATATCGCGCCCGTGAACGATTTAGTTGCACTGTGCGAGGGTCACGACGCTTGGTTGCTGCTCGATGATGCTCATGGCTTTGGCGTGTTGGGCGCGAAGGGTCGCGGCGTGTTGGAGCATTTCGATATTCACTCGCCCAACGTGATCTACATGGGGACGCTTGGAAAAGCGGCCGGTGTGTCGGGCGCCTTCGTCGCGGGGCAAGCGGACGTGATCGAATGGTTGGTTCAACGCGCGCGGACGTATGTGTTCAGCACCGCGTCGCCGCCGGCGCTTGCGGTGGCGTTGCAAGAGAGTCTACGGATCATAGAACGGGAATATTGGCGGCGCGAGCAGTTGCAAATGCTCGCCACGCGCTTGCGCGCTGGACTGGCGAATTTGCCATGGAAATTGCTGCCCTCGCAAACGGCGATTCAGCCGCTGATTATCGGCGCGAACGACGCGGCCTTGAACCTCATGGCGAAACTACAAGAAATGCATATTTGGGCGCCCGCGATTCGCCCACCGACAGTGCCTGAGGGAACGGCGCGCTTGCGAATATCGCTTTCAGCGGCACATACAATTGCCGACATTGATCGGCTGATTGATGCGTTGAGGACTATTGCCGAACTATAGCATCGCCAGTAAGCTCGCCCTGCTTGGCGCGTGGCGTGGCGTGCGCTGCGGACCAGTAATCATGCGGCGCTCTAGGGCGCCCGTAAAAATACAAAGGGCGGCCGCAGCCGCCCTTTAATAAATCAACATGTCTAATGCGCTACTGCTTCACCACCTGCGCCGGCGATAGCGTCGCGTCGTTCACCACCAGCTTGGTTTCAAAGCGCAGGTCGGCGGTATCAACCACTTCCGCGCGCAATTCGCCTTTCTCTTTCGGCAGGAAATAGAAGCGGAAATTGGGGTTCTCGCTGATCGTGAAGTCAATGTCCGCGGACATCACTAGCTTATCGGCGTAATAGACGTTCACTTGCTTGATAAAGTGCGAATCGGGCTCGTTCATAGCCAAACCGGAAAAATTAGGATGATTGATCATCAACTGCGCCAGCACCGGTTTATCTTTCTCGACGAAATCATCGACCTTGAATTTCATCTTGCCCATGTTCTTGAGTTGCGCGTCGGTTTTCATCACCGCGGCGGAACAGCCACCGGCGGCGATAATGGTGCTGGTGTGCATCCACAACGAGCCATCGTTCAGTTCTGCGATGGCGCGCATCGGGGTATAGGTTTCCACCCGCACCCGCGTCTCGATATCGGCGCGGCCGCTCTCCGGCGTCATGGTGAATTTCACACCGACTGGTGAGGGGTTGTTGTCGATCATCAGCCAGAGATTTTTGATATAACGCTGTGGCGTCTGTTCGACTTTGGTGCGAATCAACACCGGCACGATGGCGGCGTCTTGCGCTTGTTTCGGAATCCACAATTGCAAAACATCGGTCGCATTGGCGTGAATCTCGCGATCTTGGAACATCATCTTACGCACCCTGAGCCAATTTTCGTTTTGATCGGGATCCGCCGCCGCAGTGGCGAGCAATGGCGCGGCCAACAAGCCCAATCCGACCGCGGAAAAAATAAGATTTTTAATGCACTTAATCATCGCTTACTCCTCGTTTATGACTTCCCGCCCGTCGGGCTGACTTTAATGAAACTTTCCACCTTTACATCTTTTGTATCGATCACTTCGGCGCGCAATTCGCCGTCGCCGTCCGGCGTGAAGTAGAAACGGAAATTCGGATTCTCGCTAATGGAAAAATCCACATCGGCGCTCATGATTTGCTTGCCGGCATAGCTCACGTTGATGGTGCGCACGTAGTAAGCGGGCTGATAAAGATGCGTCACTTGATCCTTCACCAGTGGCGAGGCGTTGGGATGATTGATCATCAATTGCGCAATGGTCGGCTGCCCCTTCTCGACGTTGGGATCGAGCTTGAATTTGAGCTTGGGCTGGAAATTCGCGTAATCCGGCAAGGTGCCGTTCGCCGCCGAACAACCACCGGCGGCCTTGATGTAATGGGTCGCCATGTAGAGCTTGCCGTCGTTCATTTCGGCGACAGCGCGCATATGGGTATAGGCCTCGATGCGTACGCGGGTATCGATGTCGGCGCGACCGCTCTCCGGGGTGAAACTGAAAATCGCCGCCACCGGCGACGGATTGGCATCGATGAACAGATACAGCTTTTGGATGTAACGATCTTTGCTTTGACTCAAACCGGTCTTGATTTGAATCGGCACGGTGGAAGCATCTTCCGCGCGCATAGGCGCTTTGAGCGCGACGACTTTGCCATCGATATCGTCCACGATGCTGCGGCCCTCGAAATAACTGGCGCGAACTTTTTTCCAAACCTCGGACTGATCGCCGTCGGGTATCGGATCGGCGGCAGATGCCGCGAGGTTCAATCCCAGTAGCACGAGCGTTAGGCCAACGATCAAACGCTGCTGCTTCTGTGTCATGATGTTCATTGGATCACCTCTACTCTCGTTAGCCGACTAGTATAGTCTAGTCTTCCCATTCCAACTCGGCATAGGTTGCCGTGACCGTGCGACGATGGAAATTCTCGAATTGTTGCCATTTGTCCTTCTCGTCCCACGCCACGCCTTCTATGGCTTCTTGGATCGTCTGTTTATCCTTTAAAGCCTTACGCACGCCGTCCGCCACTTTGGCAAGATAACGTTCCTCGGGCTCGATCGCGCTGGGCCACGGCGCGGTTGCCGGGCCGTGACCGGGAATCACGAGCTTAGCCGGAATTTTTTTCAGTTCGGCGATCACTCTTAGCCAGCCAGGAATGCTGCCATCCATGGCGGGCACATGATCGATAAATAGTAGATCGCTGAGCCATAGGGTTTGTGTCTGCATGTCTAGCACGCTGATGTCGTTATCCGTATGGCCGACGGGCCAGGCTTGGATTTTGAGTGTGCGGCCGCCGAGATCCAGTTCCATCGATTCGCCGGCCTTGACGGTTTGTGTCGGCGGCGTGAGTTCGCTGCCTTCTGCTACATCGCCTAAATCGCGCTTGAGGGAATTGCTGTAGCTGCTGTTGCGCGCAGCCGCCGCTTTGGCAAGCCGCTCGTGCCCGATAAAGGTCACGTTGTCGGCCTTGAACGCGGCGTTGCCAAACATGTGGTCCGGATGAACGTGGCTATTGATGACATAGCACACCGGCTTATCGGTGGTTTTTTTGATCGCCTCACGCAATAACAGCCCCACTTTCATGCTGCCGCCCGCATCCAGCGCCGCGACGCATTTCTCGCCGACGACGAAGCCGATATTCGCCTGGTCGCCCATGTTGGCCGGCGTGCGCTCGGCGACCATTTTGCCTTGATGCACGTAAATGCCTGCGGCGACTTCTTTTAGATTGAAGCGGGTATCTTCGGCTAAGGCGAATGATGGCGCGAGGGCGAAAAGAGTAATTGCGAATTGTATAAGTTTGTTCATTGTTGTCCTGGAAATTCTGCTGCTATTTGATATTCATTTGATCCGCGATACGCGTCCCCTCATGGCCTTAGGCCAGCGGCTAGCCTCGGGCTACCCCGTCCCACCCTTCTCGCAGAGGCAGGGCCAGTGTGAGGGCGGGGTGACCTAGTACCGTGCGGGCTTGCGCCCATCGATGCATCCAATTCCATCGATTGCCTAACGCTCAATAGTCATACTTGATATACCGGAAGCGCTGATCGTCGTTCGGCGTGCCTTCCAATGCTGTACCTTCGAGCTTAGGCTGCCAGTGGACGACTGACTCAATCTTCTTCGCCAATTCGAAATCCTTATCGGAAATGCCCTTCGCGGAGTGGGTGCAAAGCTTAACGATAACAAAGGCGTAGGACACCGTGAGATCGGGATGATGCCATGCCGCCTCGGCGAGATGGCCAATGGTGTTGACTACCATCAGCGTGCCCTTCCAGCCCTCGGTTTTGTACTTGCGACGTATCCAGCCGTCTTCGAAATACCATTTCGGCAACTCGATATCAAGCTTGGCCTTGATCTCGGCTTCCGAATACACTCGTTCCTGTTCCATGGTTTCCTCCTATTCGCGCCTAATCCTTCGACTGCGTTTGGGTCGGTTGATTCAATTCATTTTGCCACAGGTCTGAAAATTTCCAGGTGCTATGCCAGAAGGCGCATGGATACAGGGTGGCCTAGGGCTACAGGGTGGCCTAGGGCTACAGGGTGGCCTAGAGCCGTTCGCTCTCGTGGCATATGCCGTCAATCGCCCCATGAGATACGACTGCTGGCGCGATGCCCGCGTAATAACCCCGAAATATTTTTCCCCGCGCCCGGCGCGATCCTGAGAAAATTATGCCTATGCAACCGACGACTACCGCCTTGCCCGGCATCCCCACTGTGGCGCCGCACTGGACACGACAAATCTTTCCGCGAATCGGCGCTCACTGGTTGATAAAGTCCGTCGGCACGACAGCCTATATGTCGATATTCTTCATCGCTTATTTTCAATTGATGCGAAATCCGTCGTCCGGCGTGACCGTGATGCCTGTTACCGCGATCGATCGGCTCGTGCCATTCCAACCATCCGCGCTGATACCTTATTTTTCATTGTGGGTTTATGTCTCGCTATCGGCGGCGCTGATTCTCGATCGCCGCGAATTGATCGGCTATGGCTGGTGGCTTGCGGGACTGTGCGTCGCGGCCCTGACGTGTTTTTATTTTTGGCCGACGACGGTATTGTTGCCTGTCGCGGAATGGAGCAAGCATTCCAGTTTCAGCATTTTGCAAG
Organism: Pseudomonadota bacterium; assembly: GCA_031371465.1. GTDB lineage: Bacteria > Pseudomonadota > Gammaproteobacteria > Burkholderiales > JALYOK01 > JALYOK01. Next base: position 2,381 of record JANMJR010000109.1, on the reverse strand, counting down.
GTGTGGATGCCGCCGCCAACGCCTGCCCGTCGATGCATGTCGGCGCAGCCGTTTTCTCGGCGTTTTGGCTGAATCATAATTTGCGCGATATGGGTGCGCCGCCGATGGTGCGGCTATTGAATTGGTTATGGCTCATCGCCATAGCGTATTCGACCATGGCGATCAAACAACATGTATTCATCGACGTGATGGCGGGAGTAGCGCTCGCGTTGGTATTTGCATTGCCGTCGTTAAAATATCGCTGGAGCGGTAGGGTGGATCAAGCGTAGCGGATCCACCCTACCCGGAAGCAAAATTTCGCCGCGGCCAATATTCGCCAAATCGCCCATCCAGCGCTGAGCGCGATTGGATGGAAACTTCAAATCCAAGAATGCGGCGCCGTAGCGACGAATCACCGGCATCAACACAGCCAAAAATCCAAGCGGATGAACACCGCAATCGTTAAACGTCGGCGGTAAATTTTCCGGCAACTGAGTGAGCACTAGCGTACCGCGCTTCATCGCGAAGCCCGCGTTTGCGCCAACTTTGCCCATCACGACAATCGTGCCACCGGACATGCGCGAGCCCAAATAATCGCCGGCGTTGCCACCAATCAAAACCATGCCGCGGCGCATTTGATCGCCGGCGCGCGCACCGGCATTTCCGTTAATCACGACGATGCCGCCAAACATGCCGCGACGCTCACCGGGCAATCCCCCGCCGACAAAATCGCCCGCATTGCCATCGATACGCAACTCGCCACCACGCATTTCGCAGGCGGCGAATATGCCGACATCTTCCGCAACACGCAACACACCGCCTGTCATTCCCAAACCAAGGTAGTCGCCCGCGGCGCCTTCCACCACGATTTCGCCGCCGCTCATTCCCGCGCCAATGCGATCGAGTTTGCTGCTATCCGCGCAAAAAATAATTTGCTCGCAATCGCGGCCTTTCACTTTGAAAACCTCGGCAACCGTGATGTTGGCATTTCCCATCGGCAACTCGATACACTCAATCTCCGCGCCCGTCTTACCTTGCAGGCCATCCGGCGTCAGCGACGAGCAATCCACACGCAGTGTCAGTTTTGCCTTGAGCGAAAATGTCAGCGCACTCATGGCTTGGCCTTCAAAATATTATGCAGATGAAAATGAAACGGGCCGAGCTTGCCGCCGTAGTTGCCGGCGCTGATGCGCTTCACGCCCTTGGCTGCGCCGAGTGCGCAGGCGGCGCGAATGCCGACGATCATCGCGTCGCGCACATCGGCGTCGGTTAAACCGTCGATGACGATTTCCAACACCGCACCGATATCTGGCGTGAGTTCCGATTTCGTGATGCCGCGTATGGTCGGGCAAAATGCATCGTTGGTCGAGGCGGGCAAGGCTTTGTACTTCGAGCCCACTTTCGAGCCAGAGCGCACTACACCACCCGGAAACGGCATGATGACATTGCGTACTTTGCGCATTGCCTCGATCGCCGCTTCGCTCGCGGCAAGCGCGGCTGCTTGGTCAGTAGCCAATATCAAAAAATTTCCACCACCGACGGCCTTCGTCATGCCGGTGGATTCTTCGCAAAGAAATTCACCGTCCATCACCGGCACGCGCCAATAGCGTTTGCCGTCGATCAGTTTCGCGATTTGAAAGCCGTCGCCGAAGTAACGCAGATTTTTTCCGAGCGGTAATTTTTCGCCGTCGTGAATCCCTGCGAAACATGCGCTGGTCGGCGAGGTCAACACGCATTGTCCAACGCGACGTTCCAATTGTTTCGCCAATTCCTTAGTCGACACGGCGAACAACAACACTGACGCGCCGGGCCGGCCATCGGGCGTTTCCGTTGGATCGAGACGCCGCTCAATACCCGCCTCACAACCGCACGCAATCACGGACGTTGCAAAACCCGTCAACGATAACGCCGAGTGATACGCCCATTTCAAATTGTGTGCGGTGATAAGAATGCGGGTCGCCTTCATGCCGAAGGCTTCGGCGAACGTGTCGTCGATGTGAGAGCCGTTGATAATCATAGCGCTATGTTACGCGGAGGCTGGGTAGTGCGGCAATATTGACATCCCAACTCGATTGCATCGCTTAGTTTCTTGCGCTAGCATAGTATCGAGTTTTCGCGAGGTGACCATGGGTGTTTCTGCAGATAACTGGATCAAACGGCGCCAGATAACCGTGGATGAATATTATCGTATGGGTGAGGTCGGGTTGATCGGCCCCGATGAACGGGTCGAACTTATTGAGGGAGAAATTATCGATATGGCGCCTATCGGCAGCGATCATGCCAGCTTTGTAATTCAGTTGAATGGCCTATTGGTCAAGGCGGTTCAAGATAAAGGATTCGTATCGGTACAAAATCCGATTCGCCTTAGCAATCGCTCCGAGCCGGAACCGGATTTCGCTGTA
>JANMJR010000051.1:0-14359 GCA_031371465.1 Pseudomonadota bacterium | reverse complement strand
CTTGATCGGCGTGGAAGCCGGATCGAACGGATCGATCTCAACGACCCAGCCGAATCGATTCACTTCGTTCGGATGTTTCGCGCTGTCGAAGCGCTCGTCGTGTTCGTGCCAGCGATAGCGCTGCCCCTGTTGCGTAATACCATAGCGTTTTTCGCGATCGCTGATGTTGCCCGCAGAATTCACGAAATAGAAACTCCAATTTTCTTCGCACGTGAGGAAAGTTCTCCAAGGCGTAAAGCCGTTGGCGCAATTATTCAGCGTGCCCAGGACCCGCGTCCCGCTTGGGTCTGCGGCCGTTTTTAGATATTCACTCGCAGCCGCCGGACCGGAAATTTGCATCGGCGTAGCGGCGCTAATACGCCGCCCGAAACGCGACGGGCGCACGACCTTCCAAGCGTTATTTTCCAGCGCCACTTCGATCACCGATACGCCATGGGCAGCCTTCGACTTCGCGACTTTCTCCGCTGTCCATGGCGTCATGCCACCGGCATGCAGCAAGCCATCGTCGGTGTATTCGTGATTCAGCGCCAGCAATCCGTGGTTGCTTTTTCCAGGGAAGGGGAAAAAATGCATGCCGTCGTGGTGCATGCCCGCTTGTTGCATTTGCATTTCCGCGCTGTCGCTGGCATCGGGCCGCATCGCGGGCCCGTCGGAAACGGGATCGCCCCAGCCATTTATTACGTTCGCCGTGTAACCGGCCGGCACCCGCACCGTGTCTTCAACTGATCTCGACACAGCCTGAAAAGCCAGCACCGGCGCGGCTCCTGGCGTGATCAGCATGCGCATACAGCCAGCCGTTCCGACCAGTAACGTGGTCGCCGCAAGACTGAATCCGCCTTGTAACAACTGCCGGCGATTTTGATTGACGGCCAACACGTCGGCAAAGTGTTCATTGTCGGAAGAATTGCTTTCGATTTCGTCGGGGGCGTTGTGCATGATGGGCAAGGGATATGTGATTGACGGAATTTTACGCGAGGTACAGCGTATAATTTGACATGTTAATTTTCATTTATTGCAATACTTCGTCTTCACTGCGAAGGCGGGGTGCCCGTGACTGCACTTTTAAGAGACTGGATGGCCGTTCCTCGAAACTTCGGCCTTCGGCCTCGTTTTCCGGCCTTCTCGGGAATGACAATTTTAGAGTTGATCTTATCTTTTTTCCGCACTTGAAATCCGAATACCGTGCAACAAAACCTAAATCTTAAACAAGCGCTCACGGATCTGATCCAACAAGCGGTTGCGATCATCGCACCCGATCAAGCGAACACAACGATCACCTTGGAACGTCCGAAGCAGGCGCAACACGGCGACTTCGCCTGCAATATCGCGATGCAACTTGCCACAGCGCTGAAGCGCAATCCGCGCGAGGTTGCGAAGGATTTGATCGGCGATTTGCCGCCGTCGCCCTATCTGGAAAAAGCCGAAATCGCCGGGCCGGGCTTCATCAATTTCTTTTTGACGGCGAATGCGAAGCAGCAAATCGTGAAAACGATTTTGCAGGCAGGTGAAACGTTTGGTCGCCAACATGTCGCGAAATCGGAAAAAATCGTAGTTGAGTTTGTTTCGGCCAATCCCACCGGCCCATTGCATGTCGGTCACGGCCGCCAAGCGGCCTTGGGTGATGCGATCTCTACCTTGCTACAAACCCAAGGCCACTCGGTGTCGCGCGAGTTTTACTACAACGATGCGGGCAGTCAGATCGCCAACCTAGGCACGAGCGTTCAAGTTCGCATCAAACAACAACGCGGCGAAAAAATTGAATTGCCGGAGGACGGCTATCGCGGCGATTACATTGTCGAAATCGCCCAGCGCTACGTCGAGCAGCACACGGACGATGGCAACGGCGAGAACTTGAACGCCATCACCGCTTTCGCCGTGCAGGAATTGCGCAAAGAACAGGACCGCGATCTGCAAGCTTTTGGCGTCAAGTTCGATACCTATTACTTGGAGTCCTCGCTCTACACCGATGGTAAAGTCGATCAGACCGTCGCCGCGTTGCAAGTCGCAGGCAAAACCTATAATCAGGACGGCGCCCTCTGGCTCAAAACCACGGACTACGGCGACGATAAAGATCGTGTGATGCGTAAATCCGACGGCGCCTATACCTATTTCGTGCCCGATGTCGCTTACCACGTGACTAAATGGGAGCGGGGTTTTCGTCTCGCTATCAATGTGCAAGGCGCCGACCACCACAGCACCACCACGCGCGTGCGCGCCGGTTTGCAGGCGCTCGGCAGCGGCATTCCGCAGGGCTATCCCGATTACGTCCTACATCAAATGGTTACCGTGATGCGCGGCAAGGAAGAGGTGAAAATTTCCAAGCGTGCGGGAAGTTATGTCACCGTGCGCGATTTGGTCGACGAAGTGGGCCGCGACGCGGTGCGTTATTTTTTCCTGATGCGTAAAGCCGATTCGCAGCTCATTTTCGATATCGATTTGGCGCGTTCGCAATCGGAAGACAATCCGGTTTACTACGTCCAGTACGCCCATGCGCGCATTTGCAGCGTGCTGGGGAAGTGGGAGGGTGATGTTGCATCGCTTGCTCACGTTGCGCTGGCGCCGCTGACCAGCGTCTATGAAACGGATTTGCTGCAAACCTTGTATGGCTACCCGGAAACCGTCGCCGACGCGGCGCGGGAGCGCGCCCCGCACTTGATCACTTACTATTTGAAAGACCTCGCCGGAAAACTTCATAGCTATTACAATGCGGAACAGTTTTTGGTGGAAGATGAAGACTTGAAACACGCACGCTTAGCCTTAATCGTGGCCACGCGCCAAGTCATCCGCAACGGGTTAGGACTTTTAGGCGTTACGGCGCCGGAAAAAATGTAACCATGGCCTACGACTATCGACCCCGAACGGCGAAAAAGAAAAGTGTCGGCACGGCAAGGCCGATGCTGATCGGCCTTATGCTTGGGTTGGTGATCGGTATCGCCATCGCCGCCGGCGTGGCGATCTATATCGCGCGCATTCCCAGCCCGTTCACGCAAAGCCACAGCAGCGAGGCGCCGAAGCCGCATACGCCAGAAATCGCCGCCGCGGCAGCGAACGGCAACGCCAAGGCGACCGAGCAAAAACCCTACACGTTCTACGATATTCTGGAAGGCAATAAGACGCCGAAGCCGGATCAGCCGAGCGTCTCGGCTAAACCCAACGCCGCCACGCCAACAACGGCCGACGATAAAACGGTTTTTTATCTGCAAGCAGGCGCTTATCAGGACGCGGCGGATGCTGACAACCAAAAAGCCAAAATCGCGTTATTAGGTCTCGAAGCGCGGGTAAAAACCGCAACGCTAGCAGACAAAGGCACCGTCTATCGCGTACGCTTGGGCCCTTACAAAAGTCAGGCTGAGGCAACGGAAGTCAAATCGACGTTGAAAGAAAATGGCGTGGAGGCCGGCCTCATCAAAATTGTGAAAAGCTCGCCGAATACCGGCGTTAACTAACGGAGTTAAATATGCGCAGTTTGCAAACATGGGTGGCGGTTTTGGGCGTGTTGTTTTTTTCCGCAGCGGCATTCGCCGCGCCGCAGGCGGGTAAGGACTATCTGGAAATCAAGCCGCCGCAGCCGACCGATACCGGCAGTAAAGTGGAAGTGGTCGAAATTTTTTCCTACATGTGTCCCCATTGCAACGACTTCGAACCAAAAGTTTCGGCCTGGGTAAAGCAACTGCCTCCCGATACCCAGTTCCGCCGCATGCCCGTGGTGTTCGGCCGCGCCTCGTGGGAAACCATGGCGCGCAGTTACTATGCGCTGGAAGCGCTCGGTGAGATCGAAAAGTTCCACCCAAAAATTTTTGCTGCCATCCACGATGACAACATCATCCTGCAGCAGAAAGATGTGCTGACCGATTGGATCGAAAAGCAAGGCCTCGACCGTAAGAAATTCACCGCCGCATTCGATTCTTTTTCCATGGGCGGCAAGATCCAGCGCAGCAGCCAGCGTGCCCAATCCTACGGCATCACCGGCGTGCCGTCGATGGTGATCGACGGCAAATACATGATCTCAACCGCGCAATCGGGCAACTACGAGAACATGTTGAAAACCGCCGACGAACTGCTCAAGCAAGTGCGCGCCAGCAAAACCGCCGCGCTGAAAAGCCAGCAGAAAAAGGTTGCGAAGAAGTAAACGCGCGCGCCGGTGATGGAACGTGTCTTCATCACCGGCGCATCAAGTGGCATCGGCGCGGCGCTGGCGCGGGCGTACGCAACGCGCGGCGCGAAGTTGGGCCTGGTGGCGCGGCGCGAGTCCGAGTTGCAACGCCTCGCCGCCACGCTACCGTGTGAATCTCTGGTGTTAACCGCCGATGTGCGCGATGACGAGGCCATGCAACGTGCTGCCGCGCATTTTCTGGAGAGATTTGGCTTGCCCGATGTGGTAATTGCCAACGCGGGTGTGAGTCATGGCACGGTTACGGAGTGCGCCGAAGACTTGGCGGCGTTCGCGGAAATTATGGATATCAACGTGCTCGGTATGGCGCGAACCTTCCAGCCCTTCGTCGCCGGGATGTGTGCGAGCCGTTGCGGGTCGCTGGTCGGTATTGCCAGCGTCGCCGGGTTTCGGGGCTTGCCTGGGGCGGGCGCCTACAGCGCTTCGAAGGCCGCGGCGATCAATTACTTAGAAAGTTTGCGGGTCGAACTGCGCGGTGGCGGCGTTGCGGTCACAACCTTGTGCCCCGGTTATATTGCCACGCCGATGACAGCACGTAATCCTTACCCCATGCCGTTCATACTTTCTGCGGAACAAGCGGCGAAAAAAATGCTCTTAGCTATTGATGCACGCCGCAGCTGGGTCGTGATGCCGTGGCAAATGGCGCTGGTGGGAAAAATTATGCGCGTCCTGCCGAACCTCCTGTATGACACAGTGGCGGCAAAATCGGGACGTAAACCGCGAAAAAGCGTGATGTAGGGTTGCGCGGCACGCGAAAATCGTTTTCAATTGCGAGAACAGTAAATCACCGGAGAGAGGTAATGAGCCTAAAATTCAAAACGGACGATTTATCACAAGCCGAGGTGTCCCTCATTGGTTGGCAATTCGGCTATTCCGAGGACGATGATCCCTACTATGTATCGCTTTGGCATACCGTCAACCGCGCCTGGGTAAGTGACCATCAGCGCGGCACGGCGGCGCGCCCAAAAACGGCGCACTTGAAGCGTCTCGGCGCACCGGGCGCCTACCCGGAGGAGGTGGCGATTTATTTGAAGTTCAAGTCCCCGGAGGGCGAAAAATACTGGCTGAATTTGCTCAAGCGCGCCGGACTTTCCGATCGCCGTCAACGTAGCGAAGCACCCCCTACCGGCGAGCGCCGAAAGCGGGATCCGGCCGTTTCCTAGTGCGGTTGCGCCAGACGGGCAGCCGCATTGGCCGCCCGCTCAAAACGATTATCAACGTAGGGCTCTTCGCGCCGCAGCCAGCGAAACACCGTATTAGCGCCGTATAGCAAGGAAAACAGCAGGCCCCAGCGCTCGAACTGGCGCACGCGTTCATCGACGTTACTTCACGCCATCCGATTCCGCCATGGCCGCGCGCAATGTCTCAATATTGAAACCGGGTGCGTTGGCGGCGTCCAGCAATACTTTTTCCTTGCGCGCCATCAAATCGATCGCCGCTGGAATTTTGTCGAGTAATTCCGCCGGGATCATAACCGCGCCGTGATGGTCAGCATGGACGATGTCGCCATCCGCAACGAACAGCCCACAGACGTCGACTTTGATGCCAAAATCGACCACATGCACCCACGCGTGGCTGGGTGACAGCGACGCGGCGAGGCACTGAAACTGCGGCTGCATCATTTCCAGATCGCGCATCGAGCCGTTGGTGAGCGCGCCGACGCAGCCGAGTCCCCAATGGATGTTGGTGTTTACTTCACCCCAAAATGCGCCGAGTCCAGGCGCGCTATCGATATCCTGAATGACCGCGATGCTCGGCTGCCTTGGCTGCGCCACGTAATCGTAGTAGGCGAGCAATTTCGCGCGCCGGGTTTGCGGGTCAAACGGCGCGGCGGAGCGGATCATCGCCGTGCGGGCGTAGCCGACAATGGGTTTCAGTTTCGCGTTGGCGGCGATTACGGTCTTGCGCGTGAAGCCTTCTGTCGAGCGCCGCCCGGCCGCAATCTCAAGCGCGTTGGCGATGGTTGGGGTATCGAAATTTTTCAGTTGTTCAAACAATGCACTCATGGTGATTTAGCCTCAATCGTTAATTTTAGGGGGCCTGCCTGGGAGCCACTGGGCCCACGCCAGCACCTAGCCTCAGGCTACCCCGTGTGGGCGCGGTGTTCCAGGCATGCAGTGTCGCGAGGCAGCGGCCCGCGGTGGCCCTAGGCCAGCCCCCCAGCCCCTATCCATAAGCCTCCTGGCACGGTCATGGGTCGTAATTTTTATACGGCGCCCTACCGGCAAAACGCGGTTTGATGGCATGCGCCGATTGAATTCTCAGCAACTCATTCCATTTTGCCATGCGCTCGGAGCGCGAAAACGACCCCACTTTTATTTGCGCCACGCCCCAGCCGACCGCCAAATGACAGATGGTCACATCTTCCGTTTCGCCCGAGCGCGCCGAGACGATCGCGCCAAGGCCAGCGTCCTGAGCGGCTTTCCACGCGGCGTGGGTTTCGCTGACGGTGCCGGCCTGATTCGGCTTGAGCAGCACGGCGTTGCAGGCGCCAATCGCCGCAGCTTGTTTCACGCGCGCGGCGTTGGTGACCAAATAGTCGTCCCCCACAATTTGTACGCGCGAACCAAACGCCGCGGTAAATTTTTTCAGCCCCGCTTCGTCGTCTTCCGCAAGCGGATCCTCGATCGAGGCAATAGGATATTTTTCCAGCCAACGGCCGAGCATCTCGCTCAAGCCATCGGAATCCAATTGCGTATTTTCCAGGCCGATCGTGTAGTGGCCAGCGCGGCCGAATTCACTCGCGGCGATGTCGAGTGCGATCACGACTTGTTCGCGCGCAATCAATCCGGTTTTATCGATCGCCCGTAACAGCATTTCCAGCGCTTCTTCGTTGTTGGAAAAAGCCGGCCAATACCCGCCTTCGTCGGCCACGCCGAACAGTAATCCGCGCTCTGCCATCAGCTTCCCCGCAGCGAGATAGATTTCCGCCGTCCATTCCAGCGCTTCGTCAATATTTTCCGCGCCGGGCGCCGCGACCATGAAATCTTGAATGTCGACTCGCCGCCCGGCGTGGGCCCCGCCGCCAAAGATCTGAATCTCCGGCAAAGGCATCACAATAGCGCGATCGCCCGCCAGATAGCGCCACAGCGGCATGCCGTGGGCCGCGGCAACTGCCTGGAGATTAGCCATGGATGCGGCGATTGTGGCGTTGCCGCCGAGTACCCGTTTGTTTGGCGTGCCGTCAAGCGCAACTAACGATTGATCGATCAGCGTTTGGTCGGCGCCGTCCATACCGGTCATTGCATCAGCGATTTGAATGTTGACGTTATCGACAGCTGTGCGCACATCAAAACCACCCAGGCGTTCGCCGCCATCACGCAAGTCAAGTGCTTCGCCGCTGCCGGTCGACGCGCCCGCTGGCGCGATCGCCCGACCCACGGCGCCATTGGCCAAATGAATCTCGGCTTCCACCGTCGGACGGCCACGGGAATCCCAGACGCGCCGGCCCAAAACCTGAACGATGCGCGTACTGCTCATACTGACAATTCCCGCTGCCATTCTTCGAGAACGGCGCCGAGCGTGTTGCGCGGCTGGGTGAGCAACGTGCGCGCGCAGCGCCGCACTTTGTTTTTGTCACCTTCGTCCGTCAAATACTCCACCGGTGATTTGCCATCGACCCGCGCCAGAAATAAACCCGGTAAAAGATGCGTCGCACGCAGTTCCAATCCCGCGGGTGACTCCCAGTTCACGTAGGACAAGTAGGTTTGCGCCAAGGTCGTAAATGCCGCGAAAAACTCCGCGCTGGCGGCCGGATGCCACAAACACTTGAGCAACAGATGATTCAAACAAAAAGCCAGATCGAACGCGGGATCGCCAAACCACGCGCACTCGCAATCGAGAAAAATCGGACGATTCGGGCCGATCAAAATATTCTTCGGCGCGATGTCGCCATGAACCAAAACGAGCTTGGTGCTGAACGTGGTGTCGATCAACTGCTTAAGTCGCGGCGCGAGATCCGGGTGAACCCGCGCGGTTGCATTGAGATAGGGTTCCAGTCGAATCGAATAGAAAATATGGTCGGTCGCGAATTGCGCGGGAATACTGCTGTCGTCCGCGCTCGCGCTATGAATGCGCGCCATCTGCGCACCGATCATGTGCGCCGTATTGAAGTCGACAAAGCCATCGCGCAATTGAGATTTCCACACCGGATGTTCGCTTGGCTGAAAATATTCCATCACAAACAAACCCGCCGCGTCGTCCTCGGCCAGCACCTTCGGCACCGCGCCGGGGATCACGTTTTGCGCAAAGCGCAGGTACGCGACCTCGTAGCGATTGCGTTCTATCGGCGCTTCCCAGCGTTGCTTAACGCGTAACTGTGGCAACGCGCGCTTCACGCACACTGCGCCCGAGGGCAACTCAACTTTCCATATGTCCGACGATACGCCGCCGGTGAGCGGCGACATGGCGAAGGATTGTCCCGCTGGCATTAGCCCGAGTTTGCGCAGCGACGCACTGATAACGGCTTTCGCATCAGCCGTCGATGTATCCACGTCGCAACTAGCCCGCGGAGGAGCCGACGCTGCTGAGCGAATGCAAATCCGTGGATTTCCCAGCCTTCAACACTTGCCCAGGCACTTCGTGGCCAACAATGCCGGGCATCTTGCGCGCGACTTTGAGCAAGCGATCGAGATTCACGCCGGTGTTGTAGCCCATCGCTTCGAGCATATGCACCAAATCTTCCGTGCAGATATTGCCCGATGCGCCCGGCGCGAAGGGGCAACCGCCAAGGCCGCCGAGCGAGGCGTCGTAGCGCACCACACCGGCGTCCAATCCGGCTAGCACATTGGCCAGGCCCATGCCGCGGGTATTGTGGAAATGCAAGGTGAGTTCCACGTCGGTGCAGCGCTTGGCGATTTCCGTCACCAGCTCGCGAACTTGCTTGGGGTTCGCCATGCCGGTCGTGTCGGCGATGGTCACGCCGTCAAACCCAAGCGCGAGAAACTGATCGACCAAGCCGTAGACCTTTGCCGGTGCGATGTCACCCTCGAACGGGCAGCCGAATGCGGTAGAGATGTTGCCGTTCACTTTCAGATCGCTGCCGCTTAACGCTTGCATGATTTCCACGAAGCCTTGCAGCGATTGTGCGACGCTGCGATTGACGTTGGCGCGATTGTGGCTTTCCGAGGCCGAGCAAAAAAGATTGATTTCGTCGACGCTACACTGCATGGCCCGCTCGACGCCGCGCAGATTCGGCACGAGTACGGCGTAGATCACGTCGGGCACGCGATCGATCAAGCTCAACACTTGTTCCGCGTCGCGCATATTTGGAATCGCTTTCGGCGACACAAACGAGGTCACCTCGATTTTCGCCACACCCGTTTGCGATAACTCGTCGATCAGCGCGACTTTCGTTTCGGTCGGCACAAATGCGCGTTCAATTTGAAAGCCATCGCGCACCGCGACATCGTGAATATATATGCGTTGTTTCATCCTATGACTCCTGTTTCGCGCAGTTGCGTTTGTTGTTCGTCGCTGTAGCCGATAGCGTGCAAAATATCCCGGGTGTGTTCGCCGAGTTTCGGGCCGAGCCACTTGGTTTCACCGGGACTCTCGCTGAACTTCGGCACGATTCCCGGCACGGAAATGTCCTGGCCATCGCTCAGCTTGTGGGTTTGAATCATGTCCCGCGCTTGATAGTGTACATCGCGCACGATGTCCTGAATGCTATAGATGCTGCCGCTGGGCACAGCGGCTTCTTCCAGCACGCGTAACACATGGGCGAGGTCGTGCGCGGCGCACCAATCGCCGATGACATTCTCGATTTTTTCCGTGTGGGCGAAGCGGCCCGCGTTGTTGGCCATGGCGGGATCATTCGCCATGTCGCTACGACCTATCGCATGCATGAAGCGTTTGAAAATGCTGTCGCCGTTACCGCCGATCACGACATATTTTCCGTCCTTGGTCAGATAGCTATTGGATGGAACGATGCCCGGCAACGTGCCGCCGGTACGCTCGCGCACGAAGCCGGTCATGCCGAATTCCGGCAACATCGATTCCATCAAACTGAAAACCGCTTCGTACAACGCGACATCGACCATCTGTCCCTTGCCGCCGTTGACGTTGCGGTGATGCAGCGCCATCAGCGCACCGATGGCGCCATACATCGCCGCGATCGCATCGCCAATGCTCACACCCACGCGCACCGGCGCGCGATCCGGATAACCGGTGATATGGCGCATGCCGCCCATCGCCTCGCCGATCATGCCGAAGCCGGGGCGATCTTTATACGGCCCGGTTTGACCGTAGCCGGACAGGCGCACCATCACTAGCTTGGGATTGATGACGGAGAGTTGTTCCCAACCGAGGTTCCATTTTTCCAGCGCGCCGGGGCGAAAATTCTCGATCAGAATATCGGCGTCCTTGGCTAGTTTGCGGATGATTTCTTGCCCTTCTTTGGCGCGCAAATTCACCGCGACGGATTTTTTGTTGCGCGCTTGCAGCGACCACCACAACGAGGTGCCGTTGTGCATTTGCCGCCAGGTGCGCAGCGGATCGCCACCTTCGCTATCCACCGTGGCCGGCGGTTCGATCTTGATTACCTCGGCGCCGAATTCCGCTAAGATTTTGCCGCAAAACGGCCCGGCGATAAGTTGCCCCATTTCGATTACTTTGACGCCCGCTAACGGCCCGGTTGGTTTCATTGTTCCCGTTTCAATAGGTTAGTCATTGAATTTTAACAGGACGATGTCTGCGCCCGCGCTGTCATATAATCTCCCACGAGGAGACCCCAATGATGCACTCAATTCTCGTAGTTAACCCCAAAGGCGGCAGCGGCAAAACCACCATCGCCACCAACCTCGCCGGATTGTTCGCCGCCCAGGGCAAGCGCGTCGTCCTCGCCGATATGGATCGGCAACAATCGGCGGCCAATTGGCTCACGCGGCGATCGGAAACGCTTCCGCACATCATGGCGTGGACCGCTGCGACCGATAAGAAAGAAATCAGAGCCTTCGATGCCCAATGGACCGTCATCGATTCGCCCGCCGGTGTCCATGGCGAAAAGCTGACAGGCCTCATGCGCCGCGTGGAATTAGTGGTTGTCCCGGTAGCGCCGTCCGCCTTCGACATGGAGGCGACGAAAGATTTTCTCGCCAAGTTGCTCGCCGAAAAACCGGTGAAAAAAGGCGAAAGCCAAGTCGCCGTCATCGGCAACCGCGTCGACTCGCGTACCTTGGTGGCCGATGAATTAGAAGCGTTTTTGAAGTCGCTCGAATTACCGATTTTGACTTACTTGCGCGACACGCAAAACTACGTTCATTGCGCACGGGATGGCCATAGCTTGTTCGATGTTGCGCCCTCGCGAGTCGAACAGGACCTACAACAATGGAAGCCACTCGGTCGCTGGTTGATGCGGCAGGCCAAGGCTGCTGAGAGCGCAACCTAAACATAAGCACGTCATTCTTTTCTTTGCTTTCCATGAACTCAAGTTATCCACAGGGCATAGTCATCGTAGTCCTTCCCCTTTTTCTAAAGGGGGATTGAGGGGGATTTTCAGGCCCCTAGCATGACCCACCACCGCAAAATCCCTGGCCCTGGCCCTAGGCCACCCGGTAGGCCAGTGGCTAGCCTCGGGCTACCCGTCCCAGCCTCCCTTTAGAAAACGAAGGCGCGAGCGCGCAGCCCGTTCAGGGTCCGTGTGCCGTTTCGGCCGAAACGGCAGGCTCAGAATGACCATATTGGGTGGTGTGCTTTAGTTCAGAAAATTCTTCAATGCATCCAAAGTCGCGTCCGGCTCTTCGGCCATCGGAATATGTCCGGCGCGATCGAGTATGACGACGCGGTGATCGTTCAACGTAGCAGTCAATTCCTTGGTCATTTTCGGCGACGTCATCGTGTCTTGCTTGCCGAGCAGCAATAGCGTCGGACACGTGACTTTCGCCGCGGCGACGATGCCATCCTGGTAATCGTTACACGCTTTCAGATCGTTGCCGATCACGTCGCGTTTCGATCTTTCCAGCAAGCGCAAAAAATCGCCTGCCATCCACACGCCCGGCAGCGGATTACTACCGATTTGCGCGGCGGCGGTATGACCCCAAATGTTTACCATGTCGAAGGCCGCGTGTTCGTTGGCGAGCGCAGCATTCAACAACGTGTCCGACACCGCCATCGGCACGGCAGTGCCGACCATAACGAGTTTGCTGATTTTTTGCGGATAACGCGCAGCGGTTTCCAACGCGGCAAGGGAGCCCATGCTGTGGCCGACGAGCGCAACCCGTTCGAGTGTCAGTTCATCCAGTAACGCCGCGATCCAATCGGCCATCACCCCAACAGCCGCATGGGGCATGCCTTTCGAAGCGCCATGGCCTGGCAAGTCCAGTGCGAGCGCATTCCAGCCATGGTAGGCAAAATAGCGGCTTTGCAACGCCCAGACGCTGTGATCGTTCGCGGCGCCGTGTATGAACATTACGCTGGGCAAACTACGATCGATGTCGCGTCCTGCGGTATAGACGTAGGTTTCGTGTGACTGAACGGAAAGTTTCATTATTCTCCAGAAACGGTAACAGCACGCGCCTCCCCCTTCAAGGGGAGGAGAGTATTTTTGGCGGCATCAAAGGATTATGCTCGTTGCGACGCTTTTAAAGCGCGGCTCAAATCGTCAATCAGATCGTTCACATTTTCCAGCCCCACCGACAATCGCACCGTTCCTTCAGTGATACCGGCCGACTTCAGCGCCGCTTCGTCCATCCGAAAATGTGTCGTGCTGGCAGGGTGAATCACCAGCGATTTCGCGTCGCCGACATTGGCCAGATGAGAAAAAATCTTCAGCGATTCGATGAAGCGTTTGCCCGATGCGCGATTGCCTTTGATGTTGAAGCTGAACACCGCGCCGCAACCTTTCGGTAATAAGGTCTTTGCGAGTTCATGATCGGGATGTTGCGAAAGCTCCGGATAGGATACCGCTTCGACGGCAGGATTCGCCGCGAGAAACTCGACGATCTTGCGTGTGTTGCTAACGTGTTTTTCCATGCGCAACGATAGCGTTTCGATGCCCTGCAAAATCTGAAACGCGGTCATCGGCGCCATGCATGCGCCGAAGTCGCGAATGCCCTCGCGCCGGGCCCGTAGGAAAAACGCCAGGGTCGGCGATTCCTCGGCGAAGGTCATGCCGTGGAACCCCGAGTATTCTTCGCTCAGCGTCGGAAATTTCCCCGCCGCCAGCCAATCGAATTTTCCGCCGTCGATCAACACGCCGCCAACCACGGTGCCGTGACCGCACAAAAACTTCGTTGCCGAATGAAAAATCAAATCGGCGCCGATCTCGAACGGCCGCATAAGATAAGGCGTGGTGAAGGTGGCGTCGACCAACAGCGGCACGTTCGCTTCGTGGGCGATGTTGGAAATTTTGGGGATGTTCAACACGTCCAAGCCGGGATTTCCCAAGGTCTCGCCGAATAGCAAGCGGGTGTTTGGGCGAATCGCCGCGCGCCAGGCGTCGAGGTCGCGCGGATCGACGAACGTCGTTTCGATGCCGAATCGCGGTAACGTGTAAGCGAGCAAATTGTGCGAACCTCCATACAGCGCGCGGCTGGCGACGATATGGCTACCCGCGCCCATCAACGTAACGATGGCCAGGTGCATTGCCGCTTGGCCGCTCGCCGTGGCGATCGCCCCCGCGCCGCCTTCCAGCGCCGCCATGCGTTCCTCGAACACCGCGACGGTTGGGTTGGAAATGCGTGAGTACACATGACCCGCACGCTCCATATTGAACAGCGAAGCCGCGTGATCACTGTCCTTAAATACGAACGACGTGCTCTGATAAATCGGGGTCGCGCGCGCGCCGGTGGCCGGATCGGGCTGAGCGCCGGCGTGCAAACTTAATGTATCGAATCCAAAATAATTGGGGCCGCTCACGATGTTTTCCGCGTTGGTAGAGTGGTGAAACTTTATCACAGCCGGCGCTGCTGGCGATCCCGCCTTTTTCAACGCAAAGGAATCATAGCTATGGAAGGTCATTGCGAGGAGTCCCACGCTTCGCTTTGGGATAAACGTTTTTCGCGACCAAGCAATCGCGCATTTCTTCAGCGCCGCGAAGGCGAGATTGCTTCGTCATTTCATTCCTCGCAATGACATGCGTAAAGCGGCTGAAAGTCGTGTCTCACGCCACTCCGCGTAGATGATTTCTGAAGCGGCGAGCGTTCCTGCCCGGCGCTAAACACCGCAGCCGGCGAGAATTCGGCAATGGCG
>JANMJR010000046.1:0-2548 GCA_031371465.1 Pseudomonadota bacterium | reverse complement strand
GTCCTATCCCTGGTGGCAAAATTAAGCGGAGGCTCGGTTCATGTTTTCTAGACAAGAACATCACTTTGCAAACGTAAACAATCAGACGCTACACTACGTCACTTCCGGTGAGGGCAAGTTGATTTTATTCGTGCACGGCTTTCCGGAGTTTTGGTACGAGTGGCAAGATCAGCTCGATGAATTTGGCCAGGACTATCAGGCCGTCGCGCTCGATATGCGCGGCTATAACCTTTCCTCCAAACCCACGGAGGTCGCCGCCTATCACGCTAAACATTTGATCGAAGATTTGCGCTGCCTGATCGAGTATTTGGGCCACAAAACCTGCGTCCTCGTGGCTCACGATTGGGGTGGCGCCGTTGCGTGGACCTTCGCCACCCGCCATCCCGAGTACGTCGAAAAACTCGTCATCATCAATGCCCCACACACAGCAACGTTCGCCCGCGAGCTGACTCACAATCCGGCGCAGCAAGCGGCAAGCCAATACATGCTTTTGTTTCGCATGGATAAAGCCGAGCGCGTGATGACGGAAAATAATTACGCGCGCTTGGTCACGATGCTGCAAAGCGCCGGCTCGAACGGCGAGTGGCTTACGGAAGACGATAAAGAACGCTACCTGAAGGCCTGGTCGCAACCCGGCGCCGTTAGCGGCGGCCTAAATTACTATCGCGCCTCGCCGCTCTTCCCGCCGTCGGCGGACGCCCCCGGCGCGAGCGCCGTCCAAATCGATCCGCAACGGGTGATGGTTCGCATGCCAACACTGGTTATTTGGGGCGATGCCGATACGGCTTTGCTGCCGAGCTTACTCGACGGCTTGGAGCAATACGTCCCCGATTTAACGTTGAAACGAATTCCAAACGGCTCCCATTGGGTGATCCACGAGCAGCCGGAACTGGTGAACGAATACATTCGCGCCTTCATATAGAATAGGTAGTGACGCGATGTTTCCTCCCCTTCAAGGGGAGGATTAAGGCAGGGTGGCCTTGGGCCAGGGGGATGGGGTGGGGTAGCACAGTGCGAGACAAGATTTAAGACAAGTTTCAGGAGGAAGTTCCGTTGAATGATGGGCACGCAACGCCGCTATTAAGCCTGCGCGAGGTATCCGTGCGGTTCGGCGGAATCGTCGCGCTTGACCGCGTCAGCTTCGATGTCTCGCGCGGTACCATCGTCGGCCTCATCGGCCCGAACGGCGCGGGCAAGACCACGTTATTCAACTGCCTGTCGCGTCTCTATCAATGCGACGGCGGCGAAATCAGTTTTGCAGGCCAAGCCTTGACCGCCGTGCCACGCCACGGCATCGCGGCATTAGGCATCGGTCGCACGTTCCAAAATCTCGCGCTGTTTCGCAACCTCACCGTCACGCAAAATGTCTTGCTCGGCGGTCATTCGCAAACCAGCGGCGGATTTTTTGTCAATGCCCTGCGCTTACCCAACGTGGCGCGCCAAGAAACTGCGTTACTCGAACAGGCGGAAGGTTTGATCGACACACTGAATTTGCGGTCGGTGGCGGAAACGCGCGTGTCCGACTTACCGTTCGGCACACAAAAACGCGTCGAGCTCGCCCGCGCCCTCGCAACTAAACCCAAGCTATTGTTGCTCGACGAACCCGCCGGCGGCCTCAATCATTCGGAGGTAGACGATCTCAAAACTCTGATTCAGGATTTGCGCGATCGCTTCGCCCTTACGGTGTTGCTGGTTGAACATCATATGAGCTTGGTGATGAATGTGTCGGACAAAGTCGTCGCTATCGATTTCGGCCGCAAGATCGCTGATGGTTTACCACAAGAAGTGCAAAACCATCCCGACGTGATCAGAGCCTACCTAGGTGTCGCCGCATGAACGCGATACTCGCCGCGGAAAATCTCGACGCGTCCTACGGCGCGACGCAGGTATTGTTCGGCGTTGATTTTTCTGTGGAGCAAGGCGGCATCACCACCATCCTAGGCGCGAATGGCGCCGGCAAAACCACGTTACTGCGCGCGATCTCCGGTATGGTCAACACGCGCGGGCGGATCACGTTTCTCGGTCAACGGGTCGAAACCAAAGCCACAGAGGACATCGTGCGCATGGGCCTAGGCCATGTGCCGGATGGTCGCGGCACCTTCACCCATCTCACCACGGAAGAGAATTTGCGGCTTGGTGCTTACACGCGACGCGACAAAACGCAAACGGAAAAAGATTTCGAGCGCGTTTACGGCTATTTTCCCCGTCTCAAAGAACGCCGCAATCAACAGGCCGGCACGCTCTCCGGCGGCGAACAACAAATGCTCGCCATCGGCCGCGCCCTGATGCTTAAGCCAAAGTTGCTGGTGCTGGATGAGCCGTCTTTCGGTTTAGCGCCGCTGATCGTGCAAGAAATTTTTCGCATCATGGGGGTGATCAACAAACAGGACGGTGTGAGTATTTTGTTGGTGGAGCAAAATGCCTCGCTCGCGCTCAATCTTGCGGATCACGCGTGCCTGTTGGAAACCGGGCGCGTTGTTATTTCAGGCTTAGCGAAGGATATTGCAGGGGATGAGTCGGTGAGGAAGGCGTATCTTGGTTACTAACC
>JANMJR010000505.1:0-8525 GCA_031371465.1 Pseudomonadota bacterium | reverse complement strand
TGAATTCTCGGTTTAACGATCTAGGCCATGACTGAATTTCTGAACGATCCGGTACTCCTCGCTCGAATCCAGTTCGCGTTCACGATTAGTTTTCACATCATCTTCCCCAGCTTCACCATCGGCCTCGCCGGTTTTATCGCCACTTTGAATGTCCTGTGGCTACGAACCGGCCGCGAGCATTATCATCGCCTGGCGGTATTTTGGACCAAGATATTCGCCGTCTCGTTCGCCATGGGCGTGGTGTCGGGCTTGGTGCTGTCCTACCAATTCGGCACAAATTGGAGCCGTTTCTCCGTCGTCGTCGGCAACGTAATCGGCCCGCTGATCGGTTACGAAACACTGACGGCATTTTTCCTCGAAGCGACGTTCCTCGGCATCATGTTATTCGGCCGCGAAAAAGTCTCGCCCGCTGTTCACACCCTGTCCTCGATCATGGTCGCGCTCGGCACCTCGCTTTCGGCGTTTTGGATTCTCGCCGCCAATAGTTGGATGCACACGCCGGCGGGCCATGAAATTCGCGACGGCATTGCCTATCCGCTCGAATGGTTCGCCATCATCTTCAATCCAAGTTTTCCTTATCGCTTTGCGCATATGTTCACCGCGTGCTATCTGACGACGTCGGTGGTGGTGCTCGCAGTGGGGGCGCGCTACTTACTCGCCAACATTTTTGAACAAGAAGCAAAGACCATGCTACGCATGGGGTTGGGTATGGTTGCAATTCTCGCGCCGCTGCAGCTATGGATCGGTGACCTGCACGGCCTCAACACATCGCAGCACCAGCCCGCCAAGATCGCCGCCATGGAGGCACACTGGGACGGCGATAAACCGGCGCCGCTGGTGCTATTCGCGTTGCCTAACAAGGCCACCGAAAGCAATGACTTCGAAATCGCGATTCCCAACCTCGCCAGCCTAATCATCACACACGATCCGAATGGCCTGTTCAAAGGTTTAAAAGACTTCAAACCTGAAGATCGACCGCCGGTCGCGTCGGTATTTTTCGCGTTTCGCGTGATGGTCGGAGTTGGCCTGACGTTGATCGCCATCGGCCTGATCGGCGCGTGGTTGTGGTGGCGCAGGAAATTATTTGCCGCGCGTTGGTATCTGTGGCCGGTGTCGCATGCTTGGCCGCTTGGGTTTATCGCCATCCTCGCCGGCTGGCTGGTGACCGAATCGGGTCGCCAACCTTGGATTGCGACCGGAATTTTGCGTACCGCCGACGGAATTTCGCCGGTCCCCGCGAGCCTGGTCGCTGCGTCGCTGGTGCTTTTTGTGTCGGTCTATTGCGTGGTGTTTTCCGTCGGTGTCGGCTACATTCGCGGCATGATAAGGAAAGGCCCGAAAGGGCTTGCCGCCGCTGCCGTCGACGCGCTTCCCAATCGACCGCTTGCTGCCGCGACCGACGCTGCTCGCGAAGCCAACGTCGGCCTGTCGCCATGAGCCCACTGGAATATTCCATCCCCATCGTCTGGGCGTTGGTCATCGGCACGGCCGTTGCGTTATACGTGATCCTAGATGGCTTCGACCTCGGCATCGGCATTCTTTTTCCGCTATTCAAAAAAGAACAAGACCGCGACCAGATGATGAATTCCGTCGCGCCGTTCTGGGACGGCAACGAAACTTGGCTCGTGCTCGGCGGCGGTGGGCTGTGGGTCGCATTTCCCAAAGCGTACGCCGTTATCATGCCGGCGCTGTATTTGCCGGTGATCGTGATGCTGCTGGCGTTGGTGTTCCGCGGTGTCGCGTTTGAGTTCCGCTGGGTGGCCAAGCCGCAGCACAGAAAATGGGACATCGCTTTTGCCGCCGGATCGATCATCGCCGCTTTTTGCCAAGGCCTGATACTTGGCGGGATCGTGCAAGGCATCAACGTCGCCCATAGTGAATTCGCCGGCGGCAGCTTCGATTGGCTCACGCCATTCACTTTGTTGTGCGGCGTGTCGCTGGTCATCGGCTACGCGTTGATCGGCGCGACTTGGTTGGAGATGAAAACCCTTGGCGCCGTGGGTGAGCGTGCGAGGGTTTACGCGTCGTCGCTTCTCGTGGCCTTACTTGTATGCATCCTGGCCGTTAGTATTTGGACACCGTTGGCGATACCGCGCATCGCCGAACGCTGGTTCGTGTTGCCCAACTTCGCGTATCTCGCCCCGATCCCGCTCGCGACCTTGGCATTGGCGTGGGGATGTTGGCATGGCATCAAAACGGCGCGCCATGCGCTGCCGTTTTTCTGCGCGATAGGATTGTTCCTGCTCAGCTATCTGGGGTTGGTGATCTCCAACGCACCGTACTTGGCGCCGCCCTCATTGACGGTTTGGGATGCCGCCGCCGCACCCGCATCACAAGTGTTCATGCTGATCGGCACGCTGCTGATGCTGCCGGTCATCCTCGGCTACACGGTGTTCGTGTATTGGGTGTTTCGCGGTAAAGTGAAGCCTGGGGAAGGTTATCACTGAGCGATTTTTGGAGCGGGTGATGGGGATCGAACCCACGTCTAAAGCTTGGGAAGCTTTCGTTCTGCCATTGAACTACACCCGCAACTGTAATCTACCCACGCAACCCGGGGGGTTCTTCGCCCGCTCCGGGGTCGCATCCCGCGCGTTGCGCGGGGCCCTGCTCCGCCCTTCGCAGGCGCCCACTGCTAAAACTTAGGAAGCTTTCGTTCTGCCATTGAACTACACCCGCAAACGCATTAGCATTCTAGCTAGATTAGATTAATTTTGCACTGACGCGATCGATTCCCTCTTAAGTCTCTATGATTACCCTGCAGATCAACGGCGTGAGCCAGACCTTCGAGCGCAATTTGAACGTTGCCGAGATCATTCAACGTTTGGCGCTTGCCGGCAAAAAATTGGCGATCGAATACAATGGCGAACTCGTTCCGCGCAGCCGCTATGGCGAATGCCACGTTGCCGATGGGGATCGCTTAGAAATCGTCATGGCGGTGGGTGGCGGTTAGCATTTTCACAACTAAGGTCGTATGAATTCCCTAATTATTGCTGGTAAAACCTATACCTCGCGCCTGTTGGTCGGCACGGGCAAATACAAAGATTTTGCGCAGACCCAAGCGGCGATCGAAGCCAGCGGCGCCGAGATTGTCACGGTCGCGATTCGTCGCACCAACATCGGTCAAAGCGCGAATGAACCGAATATCCTCGATGCGATTCCGCCGTCGCGTTATACCATTCTTCCGAACACCGCCGGTTGTTATTCCGCCGATGATGCGGTGCGAACCTTGCGTCTGGCGCGCGAGTTGCTCGACGGCCACGATCTGGTCAAGCTCGAAGTCCTGGGCGATCCGCAGACGCTTTACCCGAATATGCCGGAGACCTTGAAGGCTGCGCAGCAATTGGTCGCGGAAGGTTTCAAAGTCATGGTTTATTGCAGCGACGATCCGATTCTGGCGAAACAATTGGAAGAAATCGGCTGCGTTGCCGTCATGCCGCTGGCGTCGTTGATCGGCTCGGGTATGGGCATTTTGAACCCGTGGAATTTGCAGATTATTATCGCCAATGCAAAAGTCCCGGTGTTGGTCGATGCCGGTGTCGGAACCGCTTCCGATGCGGCGATCGCGATGGAGTTGGGCTGCGATGGCGTATTGATGAATACCGCGATCGCAGCGGCGAACAATCCGGTATTAATGGCGAGCGCGATGAAAAAAGCCGTCGAGGCGGGGCGCGAGGCTTTTCTCGCGGGGCGCATGCCGAAGAAGCTCTACAGCGCTCGCCCGAGCTCGCCGTCGGACGGCGTGATCGCCGCCGCAAAAAAATCCGCGGCCTAGCTAGATGAGCCAAGACCCAGCACTGGCGCGGCCCCCGGCCGAGGATGCGGTTGCGCACCGCGCCATCCGTTCATTCGTGTTGCGCCAAGGCCGGGTATCCGACGCGCAGCGGCGCGCCCACGATAATTTGTTACCGCTGTTCGGTGTGCCGTATCAGCCCACGGCGCTAAACCTTGATGCGGCGTTCGGTCGCGTCAATGAAAAATTTCTTGAGATCGGTTTCGGCATGGGCGAGACGACCGCGCATATTGCCTTGGCCCACGCGGATCGCGATTACCTCGCCATCGAAGTGCACACGCCGGGCGTTGGCGCGTTGCTGAAAATCATCGACGCGGAAGCGATTGGCAACATCCGTATCGTGCAGCACGATGCGGTTGAAGTGCTCAACCACATGATCGTCGCCCAGACATTTCACGGCGCGCATATTTTTTTCCCCGATCCGTGGCCGAAAAAGCGCCATCACAAACGCCGTTTGATTCAAGCGCCGTTCGTAACGTTGCTTGCGAGCAAACTCAAACCCGGCGGCTATTTGCACGTGGCCACCGATTGGGAAGAATACGCCCAGCAGATATTGGCGGTGTTGCGCGCCGAGCCGACGTTGCAAAATACCGCGGCGGATTTCGCGCCGCGTCCCGACTACCGCCCGCTTACCAAGTTTGAGGCGCGCGGGTTGCGGCTGGGACACGGCGTGTGGGATATTGTGTTTCGAAAAAAATAGCAGCATTGCCAGGACGCCCGTCCCGCTTGCCGTCTGGCATAGCCTATCTGGGGCGCCGCTCTGCGAATGCCTTGCAGCGCGACCCCTCGCTGAGTCTTAAGTGCTGGTTGAAATATCCCCGGTCTGCACCTCGAACAAACGCCGATACTGCCCGCCGGGCCGCGCGAGGAGTTCGGCATGGGCGCCTTGCTCGACAATGCGACCATGCTCAAACACCAGAATGCGATCAAGCCGCTGCACGGTGGACAGGCGATGGGCGATGACCAATGTGGTACGCCCTTGGGTGAGCCGATCCAGGGCGTCGCGAATCAATGCCTCGGACACTGAATCGAGGCTGGAGGTGGCTTCGTCGAGAATCAAAATCGGTGTAGCGGCGAGAATCGCGCGCGCGATGGCGACCCGTTGACGCTCGCCGCCGGAGAGCTTGATGCCGCGCTCGCCGACCAAAGTGTCGTAGCGCAACGGTAAGCGGTCAATGAATTCGCGCGCGTGGGCGAGCTCGGCGGATTTTTCGATTTGCTGGTAGTCGGCGTCGGGTCGGCCGTAGGAAATATTTTCCGCGAGGGAACGGTGAAACAACACGGCTTCTTGCGGCACCAGGCCGATGGCTTGGCGCAAACTTTCCTGGGTGACTCGGGCAATGTCCTGGCCGTCGATCAGGATGCGTCCGCCGTCGAGGTTGTAGAGGCGCTGAATGAGTTTGACGAAGGTGCTCTTGCCACTGCCGGAATGGCCCACCAGGCCGATGCGCTCACCGGGGCGAATGCTGACGCACAGGTCGTGGTACAAGGGTTCGCCTTGCCCGGCATAGCCAAACGTGACGTGGTCGAACTCGATGCCGCCGCGCGGCACCTTTAACCCCGTCGCCGCGGCGTGATCGCGCACTTGTGATTGTGTCGCGCGAAAGGCGACCACATCTTCCATCTCATTGACGGATTTTTGCAGGTTGCGCACATGTTGGCCGACATCGCGCAGATAGCCGTTGATCATGAATTGGGTCGCGACCAGATAAGCCATGTCGCCCGCCGAGGCGCGGCCGCTAAACCATAACCACACGCCGCAGCCGAGCAACGCGCCTTGCAGCAGCCAAAGTATGGTCGATTGAATCAGGCCGGTGTCGACGCTGCGGTTCCAGGACAGCAGCGAGCGGCGGCGCCAAGTATCGGCGATGTCGGCGAATGTCCCTTGCTCCCGCTCTTCGGCGCCGAAGGCTTTCACCACGGCATTGGCGCCGATGGTGTCGGCCAGGTACCCGCCGATGCGCGAATCCGACTCCTGCGCTCGACGCGCCGCGGGCGCAACCCAACCCACCGATAGCCAAACGCTGACGCAGATAAAAATTAGGATGCCGACGCCGACCACCAGACCCAGCACCGGCCAGCGCAATGTGAACAGCAGCGTGACGCCGACCGCCACGACCAGCGCCGGTATCAAACCAAACATCAAGGTGTCGCCGAAGGAATCGAAGGCCCACATACCGCGCGTGATTTTGCGCACGGTTGCGCCAGCAAATGCATTGGCGTGCCAGTCGGCGGAGAAACGTTGCACGGCGGCAAAGCCGTCGTACACAATCTGGCGTAAAGCGTGACTGGCAAGCCGGTTCCACAGGCGCAAGTGCAGGTAACGGATCAACGGCACTAGGGCCGCGAGCAGCAAAAACCATGCGAGCGCGACGACTGCCGATTGCATTCCTGCTGCGGGGGTTTTTGCCACGGCCTCGACTAACCGGCCTGCCGCAATCGGCACGGTGACGTCGATCAGGGTGGAGCCGATACGCGTGGCGAACACCGCCGCAAGGGCCCAGGGCCAATGTTTCCAATAGTCCCAAGCAAAACGAAACGCGGATGAGTAGACCGACCACAGCATTTTTTGATGGGCTCGATACAGCTGTAAACTACGAATGGCGAAAACTAGCCACGAGGAATTTCAACTAAGAACCCGCTCTACTTCTTCGGTGCTGGATTCGGCGTTTTGGGCTTTCCCGCCACGATTTCATCGTCGAAAACAAAGTCCTCTTCGCCGTCTTTCTTCGGCGGATTGCCGTCGTAAATCAACGCTTCGCGCCGCTGCAAAAAGGCGTCACGGAGGAACGAATAACGATCGACGGCGCCGGCTTCCTCCAACACTTTTTCCGTATCCAGTAAGTTGGAGCGTAGGTTCAGGGCTTCAAATGCGCTAAGGCCAAGGCTGACATTGCCGTTATTGATGAAGTAGGTGGTCGGCGTTAAAAACGTGTCGACGACGCGGCCACCGGCATCACGCACCGTGCTCGGGCCCAGTAGGGGCAGCGTCCAGAATGGCCCCGGGCCGACGCCATAGAAACCGAGCGTTTGACCAAAATCCTCATTCTGTTTCGGATTGCCTGCGGCGCCCGCGACATCGATTAAACCGCCTAGGCCAAAGGTGGTATTGATAATGACTCGGCCGGCCCCGGCAACGGCGCGCTGGCCTTTAAGTTGAAATATATCGTTGATGAAAACCGAGACGTCACCAATATTACCGAAAAAATTGGTCACGCCGACGCGCACGAATCTCGGCGTGACAAAGCGGTAGGCTTGGGCCACGGGTTTCACCACGGCTTTGTCCAGCGCCTCGTTGGCGTTAAACACCGTGCGATTCATCGGCTCCCACGGGTCGCGTGGGTCACGCTCGCCGGGCACGGTGGTGCAACCGGACAACGACGCTAAAAAACAGAATACCCCGAAAATGGGCAGCAGTTTGTTATTGATGGCGATCATGAGCGTTCCTAATGGTGTTCCACGTGTCGTTCGGCAATCGTCTATTTTGGATCCAGGCTAAAGCGCATCGACAAATCAATGGCGTTTATATCTTTGGTTAGCGCGCCGATGGAAATGCGATTGACGCCGGTTTCGGCAACGGCACGCACGGTTTCCAAATTCACGCCGCCGGAGCCTTCTAATTTGGCGCGGCCCGCATTCAGCTTCACCGCTTCGCGCATACGCGGCAGATCAAAATTGTCCAGCAGGATCATTTTCGCCCCGGCATCGAGCGCATCGCGCAATTGATCCAGCGTCTCGACTTCGATCTGAATCGGCACACCCTTGGGTGTATTTTCTTTCGCGACAAGCAGCGCGTTCACCACGCCGCCCACCGCCATGATGTGATTTTCCTTGATGAGCACACCGTCGTAAAGGCCGATACGATGATTCGTGCCGCCGCCGATTTTCACTGCGTATTTTTGCGCCAGGCGCAATCCGGGCAAGGTCTTGCGAGTATCGACGATAACGGCGTTGGTGCCTTTTATCGCCTCGACATAGCGGCGCGTAAGCGTCGCCGTCGCGGATAAGGTCTGCAAAAAATTCAGCGCGGTGCGCTCGCCGGTTAACAACGCTCGAGCGGGCCCCTCGATGGAGAACAGCGTCTGGTTTGGCTTGGCGAGCATACCTTCCTGCAAGCGCCAATCCATGCGCACTTTCGGACTGATGTGCCGGAACACCGCATCCACCCAGGGCTGGCCGCATATCACCATGGCCTCGCGGGTGATCACGCTGGCACGGCCTTGGCGCTCGGCGGGAATCAATGCCGCCGTTAAATCGCCGCTGCCAATATCTTCTTTCAGTGCCGCTGAAATTTGTGTTTCGATGCTGTGTCGCAAACTCAAAGCGCGTCTCGGCTGGTTTTGAACCCCCTACGCTAACCGAAAACGCCTTGAATTTCCATAGTTTGTTCCCCAACTAACGTTTAACAGAAACTTAGTGGAGCGAAAACCATGCGCTTTGACAAATTAACGACCAAATTTCAGCAGGCGTTTTCCGATGCACAGAGCATGGCGCTAGGCAGCGATCACGCCTATATCGAGCCGCAGCATTTGCTGCTCGCGCTGATCAATCAGTCGGACGGCAGCACGGCGTCCTTACTCGCGCGCGCGGGCGTGGCTGTACCCGCGCTTAAGACCGCGCTCAATCAGGCGATCGAGCGCATGGCAAAAGTCGAAGGCGGCGCGGGCGAAGTCAACGTTTCGCGCGAACTGAGCAATCTGCTCAACGTCACCGACAAAGAGGCGCAAAAACGTGG
>JANMJR010000455.1:0-4409 GCA_031371465.1 Pseudomonadota bacterium | reverse complement strand
TATCGAACATGTTGGGTTCTTCTGAAGATGAAAATCAATCGCGCGATTATACGCGTAAAACAGCTTTCCCGGCCGGTTTACCGGGCTTAGAAAAGCAAAAGGGCGAACTCGCGTTCGCCCTTCGACTTGTCTGGCGGAGTGGACGGGACTCGAACCCGCGACCCCCGGCGTGACAGGCCGGTATTCTAACCAACTGAACTACCACTCCTAAATTTTTTGACCTTACTGGTGGGTGCTGACGGGATCGAACCGCCGACATTCGCCTTGTAAGGGCGACGCTCTACCAGCTGAGCTAAGCACCCAAAAGCCGTCTAGTTTACTGCATCCTTCAATGCTTTACCAGCGCGAAACTTTGGAACTTTCGCCGCTTTAATTTTAATTGCCGCGCCGGTTCGCGGATTACGCCCACTGCGCGCGGCACGTTTGCCAACATAAAACGTTCCGAATCCGACTAACGTCACCATCCCACCTTTTTTCATTGAAGTTTTGATGGCGCCAATTGCGCTGTCGAGCGCACGGCCGGCAGCAGCCTTAGAAATATCTGCGGATTTGGCGATGACTTCGATGAGCTCTTGCTTATTCACGTCGACCCCCCTCTCTGATGTACTAAATAAGTGTACAGGACTATTCCTGGACTTGACTTTATAACAAGCGACAAAACAAGGTGTCAAGCGCTTTAAGTAAATTCTTAAGTGTGACAACCACCAGAATTGGCGCGGCTTTCCGGGCGACGTCGATTCTAGCCAAAAACGTCCGGCGATTAGTGCTTTAATGAGGCCGCTGTCGCGTCTTCGGGCTTCGCCGCGACCGCCGGTGCGACGACGTCCGGTTCCGGTAAAGGCAGCGGCTTGGTTTCAAGCGCCATTTCCAACACTTGGTCGATCCACTTCACCGGATGAATGTCCAAGCGATTCTTAATGTTATCGGGAATATCCACCAGATCCTTGGTGTTTTCTTCCGGAATCAGAACCGTCTTAATACCGCCGCGATGGGCCGCCAGCAGCTTCTCTTTCAGGCCGCCGATGGGGAGTACCTCACCACGCAAGGTGATTTCACCGGTCATCGCCACATCGGCACGCACCGGAATGCCCGTCAACACCGACACGATCGCGGTACAAATACCAACGCCCGCACTCGGGCCATCTTTTGGCGTCGCACCTTCCGGCAAATGAATATGAATATCGGTCTTCTCGTAAAAATCGTCTGCGATACCGAGTTTTCGCGCTCGGCTGCGCACCACCGTCAACGCAGCGGCAATCGATTCCTGCATCACTTCGCCGAGCTTACCGGTGGTGGTCATCTTGCCTTTGCCGAGCAACTTGGTGGCTTCGATGGTGAGCAATTCGCCACCGACTTCGGTCCAAGCCAAACCGGTCACCTGACCGACTTGATTTTCTTTTTCGGCAATCCCGTAGGTGTACTTGCGCACACCCAAATATTTGTCGAGATTTTTCGCGCTAACGGCGACTTTCCCCGGCGCTTTTTTCAGCATCAGTGCTTTCACGACTTTGCGGCAAATCTTGGCGATCTCGCGATCCAGACTGCGTACGCCGGCCTCGCGGGTGTAATAGCGCGTGACATCGCGCAACGCTGATTCGTTAACCGTTAACTCTTCGTCCTTGAGCCCGTTCGCCTTCATCTGTTTCGGTAATAAGTACTGCCGGGCGATATTGATTTTTTCGTCTTCCGTATAACCGGAGAGTCGAATGACTTCCATTCGATCAAGTAATGGCGCGGGAATATTCAGCGTATTGGCCGTCGCGACGAACATCACATCCGACAAGTCATACTCGACTTCGACGTAGTGATCCATGAACGTATGGTTTTGTTCCGGATCGAGCACTTCCAACAACGCCGATGACGGATCGCCGCGAAAATCCATGCCGAGCTTATCGACTTCGTCAAGCAGGAACAAGGGATTACGCACCGCGACCTTGCTCATGTTTTGCAAAATCTTACCGGGCATCGAACCAATGTATGTGCGGCGATGACCGCGCACTTCCGCTTCGTCGCGCACGCCGCCGAGCGACATGCGCACAAACTTGCGATTCGTCGCACGGGCAATGGATTGACCGAGCGAGGTCTTGCCCACGCCGGGCGGGCCGACCAAGCACAGGATCGGCCCTTTCATCCGATCTACGCGCCCTTGCACCGCAAGATATTCGAGAATGCGCTCTTTGACTTTATCAAGACCGTAGTGATCTTCGTTCAGGATTTTTTCCGACGCCTCAATATTAGTGCTGACCTTGGTCTTTTTCTTCCACGGCAGATTGGTCAGGATATCGATATAGTTGCGCACCACCGTCGCTTCCGCCGACATCGGCGACATCAGGCGCAATTTTTTCAGCTCTGCTTCCGCCTTGGTGCGGGCGTCCTTCGGCATATGGGCTGCGATGATCTTCTTCTGCAACTCATCCAGATCGGCGCCGTCTTCGGAATCGCCGAGTTCCTTCTGGATCGCTTTGACCTGTTCGTTCAGGTAATACTCGCGCTGGCTCTTTTCCATCTGGCGTTTGACGCGCCCACGAATGCGTTTTTCCACTTGCAGGATATCAATTTCCGATTCGAGCAAGGACAGCAAATGTTCGAGGCGTTTGCGCACATCGAACATTTCTAAGATTTGTTGCTTCTGCTCGAGCTTGAGCGGCAAGTGCGCCGTAATCGAATCGGCGAGACGGCCCGGATCGTCTATACCGGCGAACGACGTCAGCACTTCGGGTGGAATTTTTTTGTTGAGCTTGACGTATTGGTCGAACTGAGTGAGCAAGGTGCGGCGCATCGCTTCGATCTCGTGATCGGCGAGCGGGCCGATCACTACCGGCGAAATTTCCGCTGACAGATGGGTTTTTTCATCATGAACGCTCGCGAGTTTGGCGCGTTGAGTGCCTTCCACTAGAACCTTCACGGTGCCATCCGGCAACTTCAGCATCTGCAGAATGCTCGCCATACTGCCGACCACGTACAGATCGCTTTCCACCGGATCATCATTGACTGCGGACTTTTGCGCCACCAACAGAATATTCTTGCCCGCCTCCATGGCAATTTCCAGGGCGCGGATCGATTTCGGGCGGCCAACGAACAGCGGGATGACCATGTGCGGGAAAACCACGACATCACGCAGCGGTAGCAACGGAACCAAAGAAGCCGGGGTAAGTGTGGGGACGGTCATAGGTTTAAACCTTTCATTATATTGCCCAGACATGCGGCCGGAATGACCAATTTCAAGCCAGATTCAACTACTAGCCTAACGCCAGGGGCGCGTTAGGCGCGACAGAAACCGTTAACTCATTGATTAACGGTAGTTCTCAGACGCCGGCCACCTTGGGCTGATCGGCATAAATTAGAAGGGGCGGAGTATCGCCATTGATGGATCCCTCATCGATGACGACTTTGGATACGTTACTCATGGAAGGCAAATCGAACATGATATCGAGCAACGAATGTTCGATAATGGAGCGCAACCCGCGCGCGCCGGTTCGGCGCGCCAGCGCCTTCTTGGCAATTGCTTTAAGGGCCGGCTCGCGGAATTCTAACTCGACGCCTTCCATTGCAAACAACTTGTGGAACTGCCGCGTCAGCGCATTCTTCGGTTCGATTAGAATGCGGATTAAGGCATTCTCATCCAATTCCTCCAAGGTCGCCACCACTGGCAAGCGACCGACGAATTCAGGAATCAAGCCAAACTTAATCAGGTCTTCCGGCTCGCAATTGCGCAACAGCACGCCGATTTCTTTGCGGTCGTCCTTGCTTGACACCGTCGCGCCGAACCCGATGCCACCTCGCTCCGAGCGGTTGCGAATGATGCGCTCGAGGCCACCGAAGGCGCCACCGCAAATAAATAGGATATTCGTCGTATCCACTTGGACAAATTCTTGGTTCGGATGCTTGCGTCCGCCTTGCGGCGGAACCGAGGCAATCGTCCCTTCGATCAATTTCAACAACGCTTGTTGCACACCCTCACCCGATACGTCGCGGGTAATCGACGGGTTATCGGACTTGCGCGAAATCTTATCGATTTCGTCGATGTAGACGATGCCGCGCTGCGCTTTTTCAACATCGTAGTCGCATTTTTGCAGCAACTTCTGGATGATGTTTTCCACATCCTCGCCAACATAACCCGCTTCCGTCAGCGTAGTCGCATCGGCAATAACAAAGGGGACATTAAGCAGGCGCGCCAGCGTTTGCGCCAGCAAGGTTTTTCCGGAACCGGTCGGGCCAATCAAAAGAATATTGCTTTTGGCAACTTCAACGTCTGATTGCTTCGGCGATTGCTTGAGGCGTTTATAGTGATTGTAAACAGCCACCGACAGAATCTTTTTCGCTTGTACCTGGTCAATCACATATTGATTCAGGATATCGCAGATTTCCTGTGGAACCGGCAAATCCGCCTTGGCATTCTTAACTTCGGT